>NZ_JAHRFA010000002.1:0-81566 GCF_020883045.1 Microcoleus sp. CAWBG58
TCTCCCCTCTCCCCCTCTCCCCTCTCCCGCCAAACAAGTGATTGCAATCTATCCAGGCAGCTTTGACCCGATTACCTTCGGTCACGCAGATATTATCGAGCGGGGATCTAAACTGTTCGATCGCATAATTGTTACCGTAGTCAAAAATCCCAGTAAAACTCCTCTGTTCACCGTAGAAGAACGGATCGAGCAGATCCTGCGCTCTACCAAACACCTGCCCAACGTAGAAGTAGACAGTTTTGAGGGTTTGACAGTAAACTATGCTAAGATTCGACAAGCCAAAGTGCTGCTGCGGGGACTCCGGGTATTAACGGATTTTGAAATGGAACTCCAGATGGCCCACACCAATAAAACCCTTCTGGGGGAAATTGAAACAGTTTTTTTGGCAACTTCTAACGAGTACAGCTTTTTAAGTAGTAGTGTAGTTAAAGAAATCGCCAAGTTTGGTGGCTCCGTAGATCATCTTGTTCCGAAACACGTCGCCCTAGATATTTACAAATGTTACGCCAGCAGGAACCAAATCGCATCGAACCCGACACTACCGGACGCAGCACTGAGAACGAATCACCTCAGAACACCGCCGCCTTCGGAGACGAAACCAGAACCGCAGGAGTAGACATCCAGCGGGAATTGAACCGGCTTGAGGAAATTGTTCTCGACAGCCCGCGGATTCCCATGACCAGACGCACTCTGGTGGATGAAGAACAGTTGCTCGATCAGTTAGACTTGGTGAGGCTAAATTTGCCGATCGCCTTTGGGGAAGCTGAAACGGTCATCCGGCACAAAGAGGAACTGATCCAAGAAGCCCAACTCTACGCTCAAGAAGTGATAGAAGCAGCAGAGCAGCGAGCAGCAGAACTTTTAAATGATATGGGCTTGCTCCAGCAGGCGAAGATAGAAGCAGATCAGTTGCGACAGCAAGTTTTGCTCGACTGCGAAGCAATTCAGCAGGCGACGCTGGCGGAAGTAGAACAAATTCGCTACCAGGCTCAAGAGGAACTGGAAGAAATGAAAGCCAGGGCGATGGCTGAATGCGAGGAAATTCAAAATGGCGCCGACGATTATGCCGACCAAGTGCTCGATAATATTGAGCACAAGCTGAGCGATATGCTGCGCGTGATCCGCAATGGGCGAGATCAATTGGATAGTGTTTCTGCGTCGCACATCCATCACAACAACGGTTAGTTAACTGCTTTAATCAAAGTGTGAGTTATCGGTAATTTTGTGAATTTACGGGCGATCGGACGATCGAGTAACAGGGAAACGCTATCCCCGTGTCCGACGTACTTGGCGCGACATCGTGCGAGTGCTAGGAAAACGGCAGGGTGCAGTGTCCGATGCGGAGTTCTGTGAGTGTGAGAATTTGAATAATTGCGATCGGATTGAGGATTGTAGCAAGACTTGTTTGAATATTAATAATTTTTGTGAAGATAGGAGCAAATATAGCATTTTTTGCTATGGTGAAAATCCATCAGGCAGAAAATTTCTGATTTGACCATAATTTTTGCAATCTACTATTTACCATGCAAAAAGCTTCTAATCGGTTTGCGGAATTTGACTTGATCCGAGCTTTAGCCATAGTCAGTGTTGTGATTACTCATGCTGGGTTTTCAGCATTTCGCGATCGCCGAATTTTGTTTGTCTCTATCGATACCTTACAACTCTTCTGCGTACCAGCTTTTTTTATCCTCAGCGGTTTTTTCCTCACTAACAAACTCGACAATCAAAATAATCCCGGACAGGTAGTCAAAAAAAGACTGTCAAGAATTATACCACCCTACCTGTTTTGGTCAGTAACTTTGTACATCTTAAATAATTGGAACTCACTCCAAAAAATTGATTTACTGTCATTGCTCAGAAATATTCTGACAGGCTCCGTGATGCCTCCCTATTATTTCATCGTTGTAATTATTCAATGCTACGGTTGGTGGTGGCTGCTAGTGAAATCACGATTTTTAGAACCCATCAAAGTTTTGGGATTGGGTTTAACAATTCAAACAATTTTTACCATATTCTTTTACTTGAGTGCTTTCAAATACATATCAATACCTCTACCTTTGATGGAACGCTGGATTTTTAGTTGGATTTTGCCATTTTCAATAGGTCTATTTTTGGGCGCAGTCTATGACAAAATTCAACCAATTCTCGAACGCAGAAAAACTCTAGTTTTAGGAGCAACAGTCCTCTTTTTTCTAGCAAGCATTTGGGAATATTATCTGCTCACCGGAGTTACTGCGGAGGCATGGTTTTTCCGCTCGTTTTTTAAACTATCTGCCCAAGGATACGCAATTTTGTTCGTCTTGTCGATCCTCGCATTTTCTAAAAATATTGCACTTCCCAGTAGAGTTTCGGGGTTAGTCAAACTCTTGGCTGCGTATTCATTCCCGATATATTTGCTGGATTCAACTGTCGTGCAATATGTATTGTTAGTGTTTTATAAATTTATCGATCCCGTACATCCGCTATTGAAGCTCAGCTTTTTAGTTACAGGCACTTTGTGCGGTTGTTTGGCGATTATTTACCTGTTGCAGAAAGTTTTGCCAAAAAAATACAGCCAGTACATTCTGGGAATTTAATCAGATTTTGTGTTTCAGCGAATGTCTTCATAAAACTGCTTGAGATACTTCGCTGAAACGCCAAACCCCCACAAAAAACCGATCGCAAGATAGATGGCAGTTGCTTTCAATTCGCCCCAATGCGCCACTCGGCGATCGCTACTTTCTACGACACGATGAACTAACTTAATTTTACCACCACGTCGCACTAACTTTAAACACAAATCCGCTTCCTCCATAATTGGCAGTGCGGCATCGAAACCATCGCATTCCCAAAAATCTGTACGCCGGCAAAAAATAACTTGATCCCCAAACAGCAGGCGCAATCCTTTAAGAAATAAATGAGGCCGAAATAACAGTGGCGCGTAGTAAGTTTTCAGGTAATTGTGCAGCGAAAAACCCCATCTTGTCTGCTGCGAACCAGCCATCAGGGAGATAAACCCGCCTCCGACAATTTCGGTATCGGATAATGTCTTTTGGATGACTGTTACGATGTCGGAGGGAACTAGAGTATCGGCGTGGAGGAAGCACAAGATTTCGCCTGTGGCGGTTTTTGCACCTAGATTCATTTGCACGGAACGTCCCGGCATACTGCTAACAATAACACGGGTTGTGGAAGTAAGGGCGATCGCCACTGTGTCGTCTTGACTGCCGCCGTCTACCACTAATATTTCCCAAGCTGGAGGATTGAGAATGCTGAGTTGGCGGAGGGTGCGTTCTAGACAAGTCGCTTCATTCAGGACGGGGATGATAATAGAAACGCTAGCCATCAGGTTGAAATTTATGCCAAAACTATTATAATAAAAAACTGTGGCGATTCGCAACTTGAGAAAAAATATAACTTGCACGCGCGGATTCATAAACCCGGTTTCTGGCTGCGAACTTGTCACGAAACCTCGGATTTTTATCATAAATCTGGTTTCTTGGCATCAGTCCTATAAAATCAAGAACAACGGGCGGTTGAAACCGCATCTATACACACAAAACCGGAGGAGTGCAGGTTGAAGAGTGGCTGGTTAAAATTACGTTATCTTCTTCAGTCTGCGGAGGCAGACTTCCTTTTTGTAGACGCGGTTTCAACCGTACGTCCTATCTGATATTCCACTAACTAATCAGGACTAAAAAAATCGTGCAGAAAACAGAAGTAAAAAACGATTTAGAATTTTACGATGAAAATGCTGATAATTGGTGGGACGAAAATGCTAAAATCTATGCTCTCTACCATCTAAACAAACCCCGATTTGAGTTTTTTGACAGACACGCGACCAATTGGCGAGGGCTGAAAACCTTAGATGTTGGGTGCGGCGGCGGTTTTTCCTGCGAGTTTATGGCCGAGAGGGGCGCTGTGGTTTCGGGAATAGATCGATCGCACAAATGTATTGTAGCAGCCCAGAATCACGCAGTTACCAGCGGTTTCGAGATAGACTACAGACAAGGCTTTGCCGAAAATATGCCCTACGCGGACAATACCTTTGATGTGGTAATCTGCGTGGATGTTTTAGAACACGTTGCCGATTACAAACAAGTTGTGTCAGAGGTTCACAGAATTCTCAAGCCCGGTGGACTGTTCTTTTTCGATACAATCAACCGAACTTTTGCCTCGCAAATTGTGATGATTGGACTGATGGAAAATACCTTGCAGGAAATTAAGCGAGGGGTTCATGATTGGGAAAAGTTTATTACCCCCGAGGAACTGTCTGCGGTAATGCAAAATACGGGGTTCGACAAGATTGAAATTAAAGGTTTTGATATGTTTGGAGAAATGGGGGCTGTTTTAAGCGAAATGCACAGTTTTTGGGGAAATCTTACAAGTGGAAAGCAGCTATTTCCTTCCCTGGCAAGTTTCCAGCAAGTTTCTCAAGTGCTGCTCTCTAATATCGCTAACTATGTTGATTACAAAAAATCTGGGTTGTTTAAAATCAAAATTAATGAGGATAGATCGATTATGTATGTTGGGGTAGGGGCGAAGAATTAGCCCAGGGTTATTTCATTCTCAGGACGATTGCGATTTTGTAGGGGTAGTGCCCCCGTGCCTACCCCCTCTACTCGGAGAGGGCGTGCACAGGGGCACCGCCCCTACAAGAGAATGAAACAGCCCTGAGAATTAGTCTGTTAATTGTTGATAGTTGACTGTTGTAATTAACGGGCGGGTTGTAAAGAGATTTGTGCGATCGACCAAATCCCTCTACGACCCCCCCCTTTTTTTAGACACAATTGCATATAATTTGCAAGTATTTTAGAATTTTACCGATCGCCCATTCCCGCTAAATCGCCCAAAACCACCGCTATGTCTAAATTTAAGGCTGTAATTTCTTCCAAAAAATCCAATGCAGCCAACTTTTTGTTACAAATCTTAACATTAAATTATTGACATTTTAGAGGAATTGCATGGTAGCTTATTGAATATTAATTGCAATAAGTACCGGAAGTTAACAGTACCTGGAGGTCAATCACCGTGACAGCAGCAATAGTTTCCGCGTCAGCCTCGCGAATCAGCGAGGGGCAACCTGCCGACAGCCAAAGACTAATGAGTTTGGGTCAAAATTCCGAAATATCTGACCTCGATCGCTCCAAAGATGTCACCATAGCCATCTTAGAAGGAGTGGGAACTCTCACGGTGTGCGATCGGACAGTCACTTTACAACCGGGAGTATTTGTGTTTGTACCCGCCGGCATCCCACGCACCCTAAAAGCAGAAACAACGCTGAATCTTTTACTGATTAACTGCGAAGCAGATCCCGATATGAGCGAGTCAGCTTGGTTAATGAATTTTCAACTTTAAACAAGATGAAAAAACAGTGCCCTTGCTGTCTTGATTCCCTGATTTCTCAGGTTAGCCACAATCGCATCTACTGTTTTTGTCTCAATTGCAGACAGGAAATGCCAAATCCTGACGAAAAAAAAATCTTAAACCCAGCCAACTTTTACCTTCGGAGTAACAATGTCGAAATCTATTGGACTATTCTACGGAACTACAACTGGCAAAACTGAGTCTGTTGCTGACATGATTCGGGATGAATTTGGCGGTAGTATCGTGACTTTATACGACATCGGCAACACTGACAGCGATGATTTTGCCGAGTACGAATGCTTGATTATCGCCTGTCCTACCTGGAATATAGGTGAACTACAAAGCGACTGGGAAGGATTTTTGCCGGAAATCGAAAATATTGATTTTAGCGGCAAGAAAGTCGCTTATTTGGGAACTGGCGACCAAGAAGGATACCCGGATAATTTTATGGATGCAATGGGCATTTTGGCAGAGAAAATCACGGAACAGGGAGGCGAAACAGTCGGCTATTGGCCGGTAGACGGCTATGATTTTAATGAATCTAAGGCCGTGGTTGATGGCAAATTTTTGGGTTTAGCTATTGATGAAGATAACCAATCTGACATGACAGAAGCGCGCGTCAAAGCTTGGGTATCTCAACTCAAAAAAGAATTTGGGATATAGGATTAACGCTAGGGCAGCTTGGTAAACTGCAAAACACCTGTATTTTGGGGGCGGATACTCTGAACCCGCCCCACAATCAGCTAACCTATGAACATCTCTTGCGTCCTCTGCGTCCTCTGCGGTTCAAAAAAATAAGTCTTGTTTGCGCCAAAACATCCAGACTTGCTATCTCCATCTACATATTTATTCAGGGTAAGTGGGCAATGCCCGCGCTACATTTCAACATTATGTGTACCAAGTTCTAAATAACTTTATATCCAACTTGAAATTGATGAAATTCAGTTCAGATGACGTGCTTTGGTTAAGTGTAAGTCCGAGTTTATATTGCTTCGATCGCTCTCTACTTGCCTATTTAAATCATTCTGTCCCCGTGCAAGTATGGGAATACCAACAAACTGAAGACGAAGGTTGTTCTTTAAATATGGCTGTTGAGCTTTTGCACGACTTTTTAACAATGCGCGATCGCCCAATTCACCTGCTAGGCCACAGTACCAGTGGATTAGTTGGTTTAATGTATGCCCGTCGCTACCCTCACAAAATAAGTTCTTTGGGACTTTTAAGTGTCGGTGTGCCATCTAATATTAATTGGCAAGCTCATTACTATACATATCTTTCGGCTTTTCCCTGGAGTGGCAAACAAGTTTTAAGTCAAATAGTTGGCGATATGCTGGAATTCCCAAATCAGAGTATTAATCAAAAATTTATACCATATTTTGAGGATGACTTAGCCTGTTCTCCTTGTCCTCACTCTTTATTTAAGGTGATTAATTCTAGCGATGAAGGTGTAGAAGTACCTTTGTTGATATGTAGTAGCAAAACGGATTTTGTGGTATCTCCTATTGTCATGCGTCGCTGGGCAAAACTTCTCAAAAAAGGCGATCGCTTTTGGGAATGTCCAGACGGACGGCATTTTTTCCATCACTTTTATCCAGAACAAGTTGGGGAAGAGATACTGAACTTTTGGCTATCCCTACACAGCCGCCAACCGATTTTAGATTTGAAGTTCTAGATTTGCGATCGCCACTATTGATATAAATAAGTAACAAGTTTTGGGGTGCTAAAAGCAGTCTACTCGCCATGCTGCAAAAAATTACTATCCTGTCAACTCTTTATATATTAAGGATTTGCAGCACTACCATCTCCCTACAATGAAAATTTACGGTTAATGTATTACGATCTCTTAATGAGTTTTATTCTCAATAATTAATTATGAAAAATATAAGAAGTGCGATCGTTACGCCCCGGCTTGCGCCTACGAAGGCAACAACAGCTCAATCAAGAGCCCGCCGTTTTCAAGTACCGCTGAGCCTCAAAATTATCGTACCGTTTCTAAGTGTATCCGTCACTCTATTGTTATTAGTGATACACACAGTCAAAATCGGATTTGCCAACACTCTCGAAAAAGGAGTGCGCGAGAGAGTTGAAAACCAAGCAACTTTAGCAGTGCGAGACTTCAAAAGTCGATCGACTCAATTGACAAAGCAAGCCAAACTGCTATCAGAATCACCAGAAATTATTCGGGCTTTACAACAAAAAGACACAGATATCTTGCGTCAAGATATATTATCTCTACAAACCACTTTCAAACTAGATTTAGTCAAAGTAGTAGATGCGCGCGGCGACATAGTAGCAGAGTTGCGAGAAGAGTGGCTCACAGGCAATAACTTGAGCAATCGCGGAGCGATAAATTCAGCACTCAAAGGCTTAGAAAAGTCAAATTTCGTCAGCATTGACGGCAAACCGCAAGCATTGCTAGTAGGATTTGCACCGATTAGAAGCAGTAATAAGATAATTGGTGCTGTACTAATTGGTTATTTAGTCACAGACGAACAATTGCAGCAAATCAGCATTGATACTAACAACATAAATTACTTTGCCATCTTCAAATCCGACGAATTAATAGCGACTAATTTTCCTGAAATCCGCTCAAAATCTTGGGAAGCACCTGCACCACAGACATCCACTACTAAAATTGATATTGAGCGGCAATCTTACATAATGAAAACGGTAGAAATGTCGGAAATAGGCGACGGTATAAAGCTAGCCGTGTTTAATCCAATGGCGACAACGCAGCAAACACAATTAACCTTATCTAACAGGCTCGATAGTTTTTTTTGGGCAGGAGTAATTCTAGCCACGATTGTTGGTGTTGTAGTTAGCCGAATTATCGGAAAACCAATTGTTGACTTAACTCAAAATGTGAATTGGATGGCAAGCAATGAATACTTTTCTGGTAAAGTACCCATTCCTTCCGGCTATGAATTAGGTCAACTTGCTGAAGCTTTCAACTTTATGATAGAACAAGTAGAAAAGCGCGATAGTACACTCAACCTACAGTTGCACCAATTAAAACAAACGCTTCACGATCTAAAAAATGCCCAATCTCAGCTCATTCAAGCCGAAAAAATGTCCGGCTTGGGATTAATGATGGCCGGAATCGCTCACGAAATTAACAACCCAGTCAACTTTATTTACGGCAACCTCTGTCACGCTAACCAATATACTCAAGATTTGCTCAGACTTGTAGAACTTTACCAGCAAGAATATCCGAATGCAAGCGCGCCGATTCAAGATTACATAGAAGCAATTGAACTCGACTTTTTATCAGAAGATTTATCGAAGTTGATATCTTCTATGAAAATGGGAACCGAGCAGATTCAGCAAATTGTTTTGTCTCTGCGAAACTTCTCTAGGTTAGATGAAGCTGAAATGAAACCAGTCGATATCCATGAAGGAATTGACAGCACTCTGTTAATTTTAAACAGCAAAATCAAAACAGCCATTAAAGTCATTAAAAGTTATGGAAAATTGCCCTTAGTAGAATGCTATCCATCGCAGTTAAATCAGGTATTTATGAATATCACAGCCAATGCTGCTGATGCACTGCTGAGCAATCCAAATCTGCGAAACAAGGAAATTGAAATTATTACAGAAATAGCAGGAGTAGATCGAGTGGTGGTGAGGATTAGAGATAACGGTACAGGGATTGACCCGGATGCGATCGATCGGTTGTTTGACCCATTTTTTACGACTAAACCTGTGGGCAAGGGGACTGGTTTAGGGTTGTCAATTTCTTACCAGATTATCGAGAAGCATCAGGGAAAAATAGAAGTGAATTCCGAAATAGGTGAGGGAGCAGAGTTTGCTATTTATTTACCTGTTAAAGCTCGCATTAAAGAAGACGCTTGTCTTTGCCAGAGTTAAGACAATTGTTTGAATTTAATATCAGTTAGTGCATCTATATTTTAGGTTTCTAAGTTGTATTTGAGCTGAATTCATTATATAATAATGTTCGCAGCATCGGACTTTAGTCCTCAGCAATTAAGGACTAAAGTCCTCACTACAAACCATTTTTATCATTGTTATCTGACCGGACATTATATCAATCCTAAGTAAGGTGCGTCAGAAACTAGCTTTTTGATTAATGGCAAATATCTCGACTGACGCACCCTACCTATCATCAATAATGAGGATATTGATGCTGAATTTGGTATTACTAATTTAATTTTGAGCGAAACAACCGCATTCCATTTGCTGTCACAATTAAGGATGTTCCCGTATCTGCAAGCACTGCAACTGCTAACCCGACAAATCCAAAAGTTCCCAACAATAAAAACAGCGCTTTTGTGACTAAGGAAAAAATCACATTCTGCTGAATTACGGCTACAGTACGGCGGCTCAAATCGACTGCATAGGCGAGTTTTCTTAAGTCGCTACCAACTAGCACTACATCGGCAGTTTCTAGGGCGATATCAATGCCGCCAACTGCAAAGCTGATATCGGCGGCTGCTAAAGCTGGGGCATCATTAATGCCGTCGCCTACCATTCCGACGGTTCCCTTATTTCGCAATTGTTGAATTGATTGAAGTTTGTCGAATGGTAGCAATTCTGCTTTATACTCGGATAGGTTGAGTTGTTGGGCTATTTGCTGGGCTACAAAAGTGCGATCGCCCGTAAGCATCACCAAATTGTTCAAACCCATCTGTTTCAGCAAATGTAGGGCTTCGGCAGCTTCCAGTCGCAAGCCGTCAGCCAAAGCAATCACTCCCAGCAAACCGCGGCTACTGCCGACTAAAACGGGAGTTTGCCCTAATTTCTCGATATCATCTAGCAGAGAGACTGCTGATGTTGGCAGTTCGATATTTTGATCGGCAAATAAGCGGCGATTTCCGACAAGATAGAGGTTGTTTGCAAAATTAGCAGCAATTCCTTTACCCGGATAAGCCGTAAAATTTTCGGGAGTTTCTAACTCGATTCCTGCTTCCTTTGCTTTGGTAATAATTGCCTTAGCTAAAGGATGTTCCGATTTTTGTTCCAAAGAAGCTGCAATTAACAATACCGTGCTGGCGCTCAATTCTCCCAAGTTGTAAACCTTTTTCACAACGGGTTTACCTTCAGTCAAAGTTCCGGTTTTATCAAAAGCCAGACTCTTAATTTTTCCAGCATTTTCTAAGCCGTTTCCGCCCTTAAATAACACGCCTTGACTGGTGGCTGCACCGATGGCGCTGACAATGGAAACCGGAGTGGAAATTACTAAGGCGCAGGGACAGGCTATGACTAACATTACCAGGGCGCGGTAGCACCAAACGCTGAAGGGTTGACCAAAAATTAAGGGCGGAATTACTGTTAGGGCGATCGCACTTACAATCACAATAGGAGTATAAATCTCTGCAAACCTGTCCACCCACTGCTGAGTTGGGGCGCGACTTGACTGCGCTGACTCGACTAAGTGAACAATTTTAGCAACCGTCGTATCGCTAGAAATGTGGGTGACTTGGACTTCCAAAAAGCCAGTTTGATTTAAAGTGCCGGCAAAAACGCGATCGCCCTTTTGCTTATCTTCCGGGATAGATTCGCCCGTAATTGGCGATTGGTCGATCGCAGAATTCCCCGATACAACTATACCATCCAAAGCCACCTTTTGTCCGGGACGAATTGTGAGAATTTCTCCTACTTGAATCTCCTCGACGCGCACCGTTACTTCCTGATTATTGTCGCGCTTGACAGTTGCCGTCGGAGGTGTAATATCCATTAAACTAGCAATGGCGCTGCGAGTGCGACTGAAAGTAAAAGTTTGCAAAGTTGTTCCCAAACTAAACAGGAATACAACCAGCGCCCCTTCAAACCAATCGCCTAAAATCACCGCACCAATTACCGAAACTGTCATCAATAAATTCATGTCAGCCCGCCGCAAGCGCAACTCCATGAGGCCGGCGCGGGCGATCGCAAATCCAGCTACAATAATACCGATACCGTAAAAACCCCGCGACAGCCAAATTGGCAGTGCTAAATGCTGAGTTAGCAATCCCAGAATTAATCCCAATCCTGCTAAAATCACAGTCTGTCCCCGGCGATTGCGAAGCCAGAATTCCCAGTTACTTGGGTTGGTTTTTTGAGTTTTCTCGACAGTTGAATGCTGGTGATGGTGTTCGTGATGGTGTTCGCCCGAACAACACTCCTCCTTCGAGGATACTGCTGCGGAGGGCTGTTCGATAGTGTAGCCTAGAGTTTGAATGCGATCGAAAATTGCCTTTTCGGTTACTTGTTGAGGATCGTAATTTAAGCGCAAACTTTCTGTTGCAAAAACTACATTGATATCGGTAATTCCCGGTAACTTTTGTAAGCCTGCTTCTACGGTTTTGGCGCAGCTACCGCAATCCATGCCGCCAATTTTCGTTTGTAAGGTTTTGAGAGCTGCTACAGTCTGTTCGATAGTGTAACCTAGAGCTTGAATGCGATCGAAAATAGCTTTCTCACTGACTTGCTGCGGGTCATAATTTAACCGCAAGCTTTCTGTTGCAAAAACTACATTGATATCGCTAACTCCCGGTAACTTTTGTAAGCCTGCTTCTACGGTTTTGGCGCAGCTACCGCAATCCATGCCACCAATTTTAGTTTGTAAGGTTTTGAGAGGAGAAGTTGGGGTCATAATCAGTATATTGTTGAGAGTTTAGAATGATTATCACAATCAATGAACAGATATTCAGATGTTTAATAAAATCATATACTAATTTTCACTAAATTTGTTAAGTAAGCCCATTGGTAACAACTAAGACTGAAGCCCATAATAAATGTCGTTTTTATTCGAGTCTAGATCCCCCTAAATCTCCCTCATTGTTGGGGGACTTCGATCGGAATATTCTCCCCCCTCCCACCACGGGAGTTAGGGGATCTCCGGGTTTGATTAGTATTCTGTTTTTGAGGTAAGCTTATACTAATTCACTATGAAGCCGCACGGAATAGAAAGCCTGAAAACTTTTACTGTAAAGGATCCATTTAATGCAGCTTCACAGAAAAATGATATTACTTATCACTTAATGACAAGTTGCAGAAACAGGCTCTTTTTCTGACACCGACTCGCCAGCATTTACCCACACATAAATCTCCGTTGCATCGTCGGCGCAACTGCTGCATCCGCCGCACTTTTTGGCTTCTGTCATTTTACTGATTCTGCCTTTGCGAATTAGGCGATTTAACATTCCGCGTAAAGCATCACCATCCATGCGGAAGTGGATTTTTAAATCTGCGATGGAGGCTCTTTTGTTCTCAGCAATAAATTTTTGGATGTCGCTTAAAATCATGGTTTTTCTCCTTTGTTTGATTCTTAAACGTAGATGAATTCTGATGACAGTTGACAGTTGACAGTTGACAGTTGACATTTGTAGGGGCGGTGGATGGTGCGGGCCCGCCCTCTTTCTTTCAGTTGACAGTTGACAGTTGACAGTTGACAGTTGACTACTAACTACTAACTACTAACTACTAACTACTGACTACTAACTACTGACTAATTGCTTCCCGTCGCTTTGCTCGTTTTCCACCAGCCAGTTTTAATGCCGCAAGAGTCAAGCCCATCGCTATCATTAGTCTGACAATGCAAACCAGAGAAGAGTCTGGATGCTCTGAAAATGTAGCGATTTGATAGTACACAACTGCTGTGAAATAGGCGATACCAGTAGTCCAAAGACCCGCGAATACTGTCCAACCTAAGTTAGTTTCGCGGTAAAGTGCTGCGGTGGCGGAGACGCAGGGAAAATATAGCAATACAAACAGCAAATAGGCAAAAGCTGCACTATTAGAACCGAACCGCTGAGACATTTGTCCGTAGGTGCTACCAGAAATACCTTGATCTTCTGCTGCTGTTTTTTGATCTGCAATATTGATGGAACTTAAGCCGAGGGGATCGAAAAGTTGACCGGGAAGTTTTGTGAGATTTTCTGGGATTGTAAAAAATGCTTTGCCGATATTTCCCCAGAAGCTAAATTCTTCTTCTTTCTCCGGTTCTCCACCTGCTGCTTTTTGTTCGTCTGCTAGTTGGGTGTACAAGGAATCCAAGGTTCCAACCATGACTTCTTTGGCAAATACTCCTGTTAGCAAACCAACGGTAGCGGGCCAGTTTTCTTGGGTGATTCCCATGGGTGTAAATACGGGTGTTGCTGCGCGGCCAACTGCACTCAGAATTGAATCTTTGCTGTTTTCTTTGCCGAAGGAACCGTCGGTGCCAACTGAACTCATGGTTCCCAATATAATTACCATGATGACGATCGCAATTCCTGCCTTTTTGATAAAAGCTTGCAATCTGTCCCAAGTCCGCAGCAGCACGCCTTTGAGCTTAGGAATGTGGTAGGGCGGCAGTTCCATCACAAACGGTGCAGCTTCTCCTTGCAGGATGGTATTCTTGAGGATTAGTCCAGTGATCACTGCTGCTAAAATGCCTAACAGGTAAAGCCCCAACACCATGTTTTGACCGCCCACTTGGAAGAATGCGCCACAAAACAGGGCGTAAACTGCTAATCTGGCACTACAAGACATGAATGGATTCATCATAATCGTCATCGTGCGATCGCGCTTATTTTCTAATGTCCGCGTCGCCATGATTCCCGGAATATTGCACCCAAAACCGACCATCATCGGTACAAAGGATTTGCCGGGAAGTCCGACAAACCGCATTAATCTGTCCATCACAAAAGCTGCCCGTGCCATGTAGCCGGAGTCTTCGAGGGCTGACAAACACAAGAACATCATCCCAATTTGGGGAATAAAAGTAGATGTGGTTTGAATCCCGCCACCAGCACCTTTTGCTAAGATTCCAATCAACCATCCGGGTGCGCTGAGGCTTTCTAAAACTTTAGCAAAACCATCTACAAAAATTGTTCCTAAGGCGATGTCAAAGAAGTCGATAAATACTGCACCGACGTTAATCGAAATGGTAAACATTAAGTACATTACCGCTAAGAATACGGGAATGCCCAAGAAACGATTGAGCACAATTTGGTCGATTTTATCGGAAAGATTGGCTTTGACTTCTCTGGAAGATTCGGCGACGCCTTGAGTGAGGGTGCGGATGAAGGTGTAGCGGCTGTCGGCAATGATAATATCTAAGTCGTCATCGAGGGTTTCGTGAACTCGGCGGCGGTGCGGGACGACTATTTTTTCTAACTCTGTATTGGCGAGTTCGGGAGCGACTTCATCGTGGTATTCTAGGAGTTTCAGGGCTGTCCAGCGGGCATCTATACTGCGGTTTGGGCTATGCTGTTGGATATGCGGGATTAGTTGGGCGATCGCATCTTCGATGACAGCCGGATAAGCGACAGAGGCAGATGGTACGATCGGCTTAACCAGCGCCTTATTCACAGCATCGCGCAACAAAGGCACCCCGTCATTTGACGTAGCACTCATCGGCACTACAATACAGCCGAGGCGTTCTGCGAGTTTGCTAACATTAATTCGGATGTCTCGTTCCTTGGCAACATCCATCATGTTTAGCGCGACTATCATCGGCACGCGCATCTCTAAAATTTGCGTTGTCAGATACAAATTTCGTTCTAAGTTAGAAGCATCAACAATATTAATAATCACATCAGCTTCGCCCGACAACAGATAATCTCGCGCCACCAATTCATCTAATCCCGTATCTCCATCTTCCGCATCAAGGGAATAAACTCCCGGCAAATCAACAATCGTAATTGCTAAACCATCGTGAGTGTATTTTCCCTCTTTGCGTTCGACAGTGACTCCCGGCCAATTACCAACTCGCTGATTAGCACCAGTCAGGGCATTAAATAAAGTAGTTTTGCCACAGTTAGGATTACCTACCAATCCAATAATTTGCTTAGTCATTATTTCACTTCTTCTACAAATAGAGTTTTAGCTTCATCTTTGCGTAAACTGAGTTTAAAACCCCGCACCAGGATTTCTATCGGATCTCCCAAAGGTGCATAGCGAGTAACAGTAAACTCAGTTCCCGGTGTCAGCCCCATTGCCAACAATTTGCCCTTATAAGCGCGGGCTGTTTTCTCATAGCCAATAACGCGGCCGATTGCGCCGACAGCCAAATCCCCTACTTGTTTTTTCTCGTTCATCAGTTGTTTGAATGCAGTCTAAATTTGAACAAATTAAATTCCTGAATCTAGCAACCCTTTCAAAATGTGCGAACACCTCTCTTTACTCTTCCTCTGCGCCCTCTGCGCCCTCTGCGGTAAAAAAAAGAAAATCTTTGTCACAAATCAAATAAAATTGCTGTAGATACAATTTTTTGATAATTTCCCTAGACAAGATTCGTACACATAATTTTCTGTGCCATACCCGCCCCCAAACCAATGCGGTTGTCGCAAATCCCCACAATCACCGATCCCCCAGAATTGCTGACGATTTGAACTTCGATGCCGGGGACTAATCCCATGCCGATGAGGCGTCGCATGGTGCCTTCTGAACCTTTGAGTTTGACTATCCGCAGCTTGTCGCCAACGCTTGCCATTGCTAGCGGGAATGATTTACCTTTAGCTGAGTCTGGCTGAATTTCTGTGCTATCCTCTGCGGTTTGAGAGACTTCTGGTGTCTCGCCGTAAAAGGTAAAAGCCCCGAACTGTCTGGGGTTTAGCTGTTCGTTTTGTTGGCTGTATTTTTGGGTGTTTTCTTTCATCTCTTCTGGTTGTCGATCGATTTTAGTAACTTTTTGCTTGGGCTTGCTTGTGCGCCAGACTTGAGATTAATTCTCAATACTGGCAGCGCACAATGGTATACATCGCTAAATTTCCAGTTTCAGCGAACTCTTTCCCTGTTAATATTTCGGACGCAGCCATCCAACCAGCCCAGAAAGACGATTTTTTGGCGAGTTCGTAGTTTTAATCTCTCTTGCGTTAGATGCCAATGTGCGCTTTAACCCCCACGAAGCAATACCTACTGCTCTTAAGCATAGTAAATTAAAAAGGAATTATTAGCAACTATTCTCAAATATTTTAACATATAGTTAACCAACTCAGCCTTAGCCGAGACACCAGGAGACTAAATATAGATCCTGGTTTCAGAGGTCGATCGCCCTAAATCCTCAAGTAGGAGGCGATCGAGCATATATACTTAAATGTTTGAGGGAAAGGGGCGATCGCGGAGGCATCGACCCTACCGATTCACACTTTATCAAGAATTATGCCAGCAAGTTTTCTCCCAAAGTCGATCGCACAACTCACAGAATCTACCTCAATTAGCTTAGCCCAAAACATCCAACAAGAGGCAATTACAACTCCCATAACACAGGAGCCAATTGCCACAACCTACGCGCGCCAAGGCAGCGGAAATACGCCAATTTTGTTAATTCACGGCTTCGACAGTTCCGTATTTGAATACCGCCGCCTGTTGCCGCTGCTTGCCGAAAAAAACGAGACTTGGGCCGTTGATTTGTTGGGTTTTGGCTTTACAGAAAGAGCGGCGGATTTGCCATTCAGTCAAAAAGCGATTGGCACTCACCTCTATTATTTCTGGAAAACACTTATTTCGCAGCCTGTAATCTTAGTTGGCGCGTCGATGGGAGGTGCAGCAGCCATAGATTTTACCCTCAATCATCCAGAAGCTGTCAAAAAATTAGTCTTAATAGACAGTGCAGGTTTTGCCGTCACATCTAACAAGGGAAAATTTTTAATTCCTCCTTTAGGATATCTGGCAACTTCATTTTTACGAAACCCAAGAATTCGCCAAAAAATTAGCGTCAATGCTTATTTCGACAAAACTTTGGCTTCTGTTGACGCACAAACCTGCGCGGCCTTGCACTTAGAAATGCCCAACTGGAATCAAGCTTTAATTGCGTTTACCAAAAGCGGCGGTTACGGCGGTTTTGGGCAAAAACTATCGCAAATTCAGCAGCAAACCTTGATTTTGTGGGGAAAACAAGATAGAATTTTAGGGACAGCGGATGCAGAAAAGTTTAAAAGTGCGATCGCAAATTCCCAACTAATTTGGATACCGGATTGCGGACACGTTCCCCACTTAGAAAAACCACAGATTACCGCTCAACATATCTTAGATTTCACAGCTAAAGTAGCAGGTTCGTAGTGAGGACTTCAGTCCGCATCAGGTTCGTAGTGAGGACTTCAGTCCGCATCTCAGGTTCGTAGTGAGGACTTCAGTCCGCATCAGGTTCGTAGTGAGGACTTCAGTCCGCATCTCAGGTTCGTAGTGAGGACTTCAGTCCGCATCTCAGGTTCGTAGTGAGGACTTCAGTCCGCATCTCAGGTTCGTAGTGAGGACTTCAGTCCGCATCTCAGGTTCGGGTTCGTAGTGAGGACTTCAGTCCGCATCTCAGGTTCGGGTTCGTAGTGAGGACTTCAGTCCGCATCTCAGGTTCGGGTTCGTAGTGAGGACTTCAGTCCGCATCTACCTATCAGAGGACTGAAGTCCGAACCATCAAACGTTAAACTTTCGGTAAATACTTTTGTACAATCGTCCATCCGGTGAGCAAAACAATCACAAATCCCCCAGACAAAGCCAAATTAGTGCCAATGTGTAGCGGACGCGCCCAAGGATTTTTCGGGCCAATTTGCAGCCCGCTTCCCACAGAAACCAACACCAACGCCACCACAGCCAACCCCGCCGGTAAATGAACCGAATGACCCAACTTGCCGTACTCTCCCAGCGTACCGACTACGCCAATTAAGAGCAGTAAAATTACCAGAATCGCCATCCCCGCACCAGTCCCCAAATGAAAGGGACGCAGCCATTTGGGGCGCGGCTGTTTCGTGCTGCGGGCGGCAAACATCCACGTTCCAGTAACGGCCAACAACAGGTAAGCCAAAAGCGACGCACCCATTGACCACGCCGCTATTTTCCACAACCACAAGAAAGAAGGCAGATTCATGATTTAAATCCCGAGTTAGGGATTTGCAACAAAGGTTTCTTTCCGATTTTACCTGCACCTGAAACCAAAAATAAATATAGTTGGCAGAATTATTGGCAGAAAGTGCGATCGCACTTTGCACAGATTCCATCTGTCTGAACCCAATTCAAACGCCAGACATCATACTCAGATTCATTGACGTTATTGATTTGTAGGTAAGAGTCTTTCCCAAGCGCCTTCCCTTCTAGCTTCGTGGTTTAACTGTCAACGAAAGGCATTTTATAAAACCCTAATTTTTGTTCTACGATCAAGCGGAAAAACGGCAGACCTTCTATCAAATATCTTCTCCACAACCTTCTCGGTTCGCTTAACAGTCGGTACGCCCATTCGATGCCGACTTCGCTCATCCATTTGGGAGATCTTGCTTTGCAACCAGCTTCAAAATCAATGGTTGCACCTACAGCCAAGAAAACTTTCACGTGGGTGAATTTACTTCTGTATTTAACCAGCCACTTCTCTTGCTTCGGCGCTCCCACTCCTATCGCCAGAACTGTAGCTCCTGATTTATTGATCGTGTCAATTATTGCTTCACACTCCTCCTCATTTTTTTCAAATCCAAAAGAAGGAGAAAGTGCTTCAACAACTATTTCTCTACCAATTTTTTGATTGATTTTTTCCTGAGCTTTCCTGGCAATTCCTTCAGCCGCTCCTAGCAAAAATATTTTAACATCCTTGGTATTCCTGTGATGCTCATAAAATGCCGGAAACAAGTCAGAACCAGAAATTTTTTCCTTGAGAGGAGTACCCAAAAATTTTGAAGCATACATCAAGATTTGACTGTCGCAGACTCTATAACTAGATTTATTGTAAGCTTCATAAAAGTCGCGGTCATATTGCAACTTAATTAAGTGGTCTACATTGGGTGTAAATACCACACCACCTTCGTCGTCTAGTTTTTCAAATAACTCTTCAATTGTAAAGTTATCTATCGCTACATTCAATAAATTAACGGTTTTCATTTTGTTATTCCCATCCAGCCTTGATATTCAACTACAACTCAAACCATAAACCCACGATACAGCAAGAGTGTTTTCACTACTTGGGCGTGGGGTGAATATACTTTTTTTAGTATATCGCCCTACACCCTACCTGTCCAGTCAGAATGTTTAAAGATTGTGTAAAGAATCTGCTGCTTTTAGGAAAAAGTGTATAAAGCTAATTTGGTTTACAACTCGCAACACAGTTTTAATCAAAACACAATCCGGTGCTAATGTTTGAAACCTTGCCAATTAATATCGATATTTTATTTTATTACATTAATTTTCAGCCAACTGAGAAAGAGATTGTAACTTCCCAACTAGATTTAATACAAACATAGTAGATTCTTGAATTTTTGTATCTAGAGAATGCAATATATTTTCAAGCTTTGAGCGCGCTCAAAGCTTGAAAATCATCCTGATTTTTGGTGAACCAGGGACTGTCTTCTTGGTGGCGAACTGGTTTTCTTGGCCTTGAGACTTTCTGGAGCTTTTAAAACCAGACCCGATATTCCTCCAGCAATGACCGCAAAAATCGGGTTAGCCATAGCGTTCAAAACACAGTCAAACATATACATAGTTACGGATACTGCCAGGACAGCAGCGGGCGCTACTTTCGGGTGAGACCAGGTTCTGGCGGGATACTTGAACGTAAACACGACAACAGGAAGTAAAAATGAAGAAAATAAACTAACTAAACCAACTATACCGTTGACGCCAAATGCAATAATCCACAAGCTGTCTGTGACCGAGATATCTTTACCGTACCCGTCGTACACGCGGTTTCCGCCCGAATCCCCCCAGCCAAAAATAAATCTTTGTCGTGCTTTATCTCCTAATATCTCTTCCATGTCAAATCTAAACTTCAGAGAGGCCGCCCGTTCTTCGCCAAATATGGGATTGACTACACTCATCACGTCGCGGCTCGAAAATTGACCCGATGCAGCTATGTACAGATAAAACGCTATATATCCAATTATGAATAGTAGTGGCAAAGAAGTGCGAAACCACTTAGCACCAAATAATATGAGCAACGCGATAAAAAATAAAGTATAGGCACCTGTAGAACGGCACAGGAAAAAAGCGATAGTTGATACAATTGCTAGAGTCTTAATGTTTTTGCCCTGAAACTTTTTGAGCGCCCCAGTTTGCCACAACCAAATTGCGATTAAGGCTGCTGTCATCATCCACACGCCCACCATCAAACCGTGCTGCATAAATACTACCGGTCTCCACCCCCCCATGCGCCTTGCTTGACCCCAGTCCTCAAATGCGTTGACGCCGTAAACCATTTGGTGCAGAAGTGGGCCCTTAACCCCTTCAACTAAAGTAAAAGGAATGTAGGCTAAACCACCTGCAAAAATCCCGATCGCCAATTGTCGCAGCCCGTCTAAACTACCCAGATACAACCGTCCAAAAAAATAAGGCAGCCCCCAACTAACGATTTGGTTGAAAGTCGGAGAAATCGGGCTACCGCCATTGGTAAGTTGTGAAATAATTGGAGACAAACAGCAAATTACCATTGGCACGTCCAGCCAACCAGGCTTAAATTTGGTGATGCGCTCAGTATCGTAGATCATAACGCCAAGCAAAATGGCGTAGCAAGATGCCGAAACTTTGGTATAGGCCGGGAATATGGGGATGGGATAAGAAACTTGTGGTAAAAACAGCCACGCTGCCACAAAAGTGATAATTACCGCCCGCTGAGTCGGAAACCTCACAAACAAGTAAAGAACGATCGGGATCAAACCGAACATCGTCAATGGGATTAATGCAGCCATAGGTTTTTTTGGCAGTAAAATGGTGGTAGAAAGACTACTTTATTTCCCGGATCTGAATTCTCGCTCTGACGATCGCCTCTTTACCCGATCTTGATAAAGCGGTTCTCAAGCGTGGTGAGGTATGCCCACGGAGACCTATGACGGAGGCCTATGCCCAATGCCCTATGCCCATGAGTACCTCATAGGGCAGCTCGAAAGGCTATAAATAGCTTTCTATTTGTACAGGTTGTCCGTTAATTGTGGCTGACGTTCGAGTGCGGTGTACAGTGCAGCCTCGAAGATATCGGTTGCATCCTCCCAGGTATAATGTATCACCGTGTCCAAAGCAGTCTCAGACATGGCCCGCCATTCGGCATCAGACAACTGACAAATCTGCTCGATCGCTTTTGCCATATCCTCTGGGTCTTCTGGTTTCACAAGTATTCCACCCCCGCCAGCTAGGAGTTCCGGAGCCGCGCCAGCAGGAGTGCCGATCACTGGAGTGCCACAAGCCATCGCTTCTAAAATTGGCAAGCCGAAGCCTTCGGTTTGGCTGGCAAACAGCCAAGCATCGCATTTGCTGTAAAGTTCTTTGAGTTCGTCTTGACTAGGTATCTTATAATACTCAATATTATGCTGCAACAAATTCGGAGGAGCAGTTTCGCCGGAACCAAAGGCAACTAAACGAAGATTAGGGATTCTTTTGGCCGCTAGATTGAAAGCTTCAATGGCAAGAGCACACCCTTTCCAAGGAGCTATAGAATAGTACATCCCGACTGTGGGAACTGACTGCTTGCCCCGCGGCTGCCCCGATCGCGATCGGGGGTCATAAAATTGTGTGGTGTCAACAGTCGGAGGCACGAGAGATACAGACAAATTACCAAATTCATTCCTAGCCTTGTCTTCCAGCCACTTAGCCACGGCAATTTTGTGCATCGGCAGCCGCCAAGTTGCATCTACTCGAGCTTTTGGTGTGTAGTCAAAAGCCTCGTAGTGTTGGAGAAAATATACTTTCGCTCCTTTGCTGGGGGAGAGTTTAGACACCCACTCGGCAGTTTCCCACCAAGTAGCCATGATAATATCGGCATCAGGTACGTCCCTGTCGGTAATTGGACGGTAGGTTTCGGTAACTCGACTTTCGACATCTATACGGTCAAAGTGAGACGGCCCTCTCGCCTGAGCGGGTTCCCAACCCTTACCTCTGACCACAGAGCGCAATTGTTGCATTAAACTTGGTCGTTCGTGAGGTGTAGAGACGATACATATTTTGTGTCCTCGCTGTTGGAGAATTTGTGTGTAGATAGACAAAACCCTCATGCCACCTGTAAGAGCAAGGGTAGGAAGGACAAAAGTAATTCTCATAGTATAGGTAGATGTGAAAGATCAAAACTGGTCGATCGAGCTTCTCCATCCTAATCTATTTGCACTGACGAGTCTCTTTTTGGGTTTGGCGCAGGGTTTAGGTCAAAGATCGAGGCGATCGTTACTTGATGTCGAGCCGGCCGTACTTTGTCGTCAGGGACTTTTGCCAATGACAAATCAGGAGATGTGTGAGAATTAGACAAGTCTAACCTTTAACAGATACATTTAACCCGGTAAATCTAGGAATCCACCCAAATCTACTGTGTATGGCATAATCTGGAAAGCTTGCAGCTTACCAGACATGGAGGTATCCCTCAAAGCTTTCAACAGAATATTGAAAGCGCCGTTTAAATCCCTGTCCAGAGTGTGTCCGCATTCGGGACATTTAAACGTTTTTAAGCCGCCCAACTTGCTATGGATATGACCGCATTTTGAGCAAGTCTTACTGGTGTACTCTTCTGTCACGTCTACTACAACACAACCGTACTTGGATGCTTGATGCTTCAACGTTTGTTTAAAACGATAATGACTCAAAGTTACCATCGCTCTAGCTGTCTTCGTGGCAAGTTTTCGCTTACCCTTTTTTACCATTTGCTGCGTTTCAAATGTTGGCAAGAAAATTAACTTATACTTGCTAACTAGGTAATTAGCCGCCTTATTGTGCAATTCCGAAACTAAGTTCTTAATCTTAACACGAATCCTGGCTGCTACTTTTCTCGATCGATACCGCAGCCGCTTAAACTGACTACCTTTGCTTTTTCCGAGCCGAGACATCAACTTGTCTAAATGTCTGGCTAACCGATAAATGCGACCGATATCACTTTTGCCTAATTTCAGTATATTATGACCGTCAAATCCTGTCATAAATGTTCTGATTCCCGGGTCTAAGGCAATCGCTAATTCGGATTGAGTCGGAGGCGGTGCAACAGTGTCAACCGCATAGCAGATAAACCATTGATCGTTGATAATACTAAGGGTTGGTTCGTGTTGCATTACCTCCACTATTGCTTCAGACGCTTTAAAAGACAAGCCTTTGGTTTCGCGCGGATAGAATGTGTTTGATTTCCAGTTTGCTGTTTGAAACCTAATAGTTTGAGTAGGAGCTTTACAACTTCTAAATTTGGCTGTACCTTGGGATTTACAAGCTGCTTTGTGTGCTTCGCAGGCTTGAAATACTGCTAGTTGACGCGGGTTGTATGGCTGTTGAGACACCCATTCAGGTGCTGAATCCATGATGCGTTTACGCAATTCATATTTACCGATTTTTTCATTTTTGAGAATGGCAATTGCTTGATTGTAACACCATCTGCTTGCGGCTATCCATGTCCGCCATTTCTGAGCTAGTTTTGTTTCCGGGTAGACTCTGATCTTTTTGGATAGTAGATTTGTCTTGACGCTGGGAGTAGAGTCCGCAATCGTCAGCCTGGATGATTCATAGGATATCTTCAACCATTTCTGGTTGGGGAGATAAGTCTGTTCGGCACAGAACCAGGAGTTAGCAATTTTGCTGTTGACAGATCCACTTGATAATATGGATCTGTCAACTCCTGGGCGCGAGTAGGTCAAAGCGATCGACGACCACAACTGTCTCGATATCTCCTGACATGACTTGTCCCAAAAAGGCAAGAATTTCTTGGCGCGTGAAGTTGAGTCCGTATCCAATGTATTGGAATTCATCATACACGGTGGTTTTTTGTTGATTACATAGTATCAATGTCTACCGCTATCTTCAAGGAATTTACAAGAAATCGTTTACTATACGAAAACAGCCTGAGCTTTCAAACATCCGTTGAACTCGGGTTGAGATTTTGGCCGGCAGTAACAGGAAACCAGTATTTGAGGTAGATGCGGTCAGAATTAGTGTCGAAACTGCTGGGTAGAAAACAGGACACCGCCGATGTGAGTTTTAGTAGAAGCACCCCACCAAACGATAATTGAGTTCCTATGCAGAATCCCGCGATCGCTGGCATCACTAGCGCAGAATTTCAAATTGCTGCTGTTAACATCAAAGCTTAACTTTTTCCGGCGCCAGTGGGAACCCGGCATGGTAATGGGCCCCGCACATAGTAGGGAGAACAGGAAACTATGTTAACTTCACGCTGTTGAGATTTCTCTACAGCAACTTTCAATCCTGCTTCAAAATGCTCCGTGGCATCTTTCCAAGAGTAATTGGTCACCTTAGCATAGGCGGCTTCCGACATGGCTTGCCACTGGGCATTTGACAAATGACACATAGATTCTATGGCTTTTGCCATTTCTTCGGGATCTTCTGGGCTGACAAGTATGCCAGTACCGCCGCTCAAAATTTCAGGAGCAGCGCCTGCTGTGGTACTGATGACGGGAGTGCGGCACGCCATCGCTTCGATAATTGGCAAGCCGAAGCCTTCAGAGCGACTCGCCAGCAGCCACGCATCGCATTTGCTGTAATAATCTTTGAGTTTGTCTTGGTCGGGTCTAATTACATACTCGGCATTGGCTGGTAGCGGCAATTCCGGGGATGGGGCCTCTGTACCGAAGGCAACCAGACGCAGGTTGGGAATTTTTTCAGCCGCTAGGGAAAAAGCTTTGAGTGCGATGTCGGTTCCTTTCCAGTAAATTGTAGAGTACATCATGCCAATGGTAGGAACCGATTGTTTGTGGCGAGGGCAGGCATAAAATTGCTTGGTGTCAACGCTCGGAGGAGCTGAGGAAACTTGGCTATCGCCATATTTAGTCCGAGCTAGGTCAACTAACCAGTCAGAAATCGTAATTTTGTGCATGGGTAGCATCCAGGTTGCTTCGACTCTACCTTCAGGTAGATAGTCAAAAACTTCATGGTGCTGGATAAAATAAGCTTTAGCTCCTTTGCTCGGGGAGAGTTTTGCTACCCACTCGGCGGTTTCCCACCAGGTGGCAACTACTACGTCAGCGTCAGGCACATCTTTGTCTTCTACTGGGCGCGAGCGATCGATAATTTTGTGTTCTACACTCAGATTATCGAAAAATGATGGTTCATTTTCAGGTGTGGAAATCCAACCCCTTCCCCGCAGCAGCGACTTGACTTGCTGGCGCAGACTCGCTGGGGTGTGGGGTACAGAGATGACGAACACGGAGTGCCCTCGTTTTCTCAAAAGTTCTGCGAAAATAGATACTACTCGTATTCCACCAGTCAGACACAGAGTTGGAAGAACAAAGGTGATTTTCATGTTTAACTCCCGCTGAATAATCCGACTCGGTTTCGACGCTGCGATGAGCGTGCTTTGTGAGAGCCGACAGGAAAGAGGGGCGGGTGAATCTTAATTACCGCTTTCCCGGTGTGGGCATAGAATCAAGCCTAGCGACTGTTCGCAACACCCCAGTATCGATGACAATTTCGCTGTCATTCTATTTATAGTAATGATGGATTCGATCGCGAAACTGTTCCGCAGGCATATTGTTTTGGGTCTCGGAAAGTTACTTCTCAAGACAGATACGCGATCTAACATCAGCTTTTTTCGCCCCACACGAAGCTCTACAACACTTCCTACCTAACATAACATCACTTGCTTATCTTACCGACAGATAGTTACGGTAAACCGAAACTCTCCAAACTTTAGTGTTGGGTAAAGGTAGCCAGCGTAACAATATTCCGGAGATTGACAATCGCCGTCCGGAAAACTGGGTTATAAAATCTTATTAAATTAAATTATTAGTTATAAGAAGTTGACTTACGATAGCTACTATCGCTAAAAATACTGATATTTGACTGTGTTTTCTAAGTTACTGCACGCTCTGTTTCGCTTAAAAATATATTATTTATTCTGAATTCAGAGATGTAATTTGCTCAAACACCTGCACGGACGCGAGCTAATTATGAAAGGGAATCGCGGAAATCACAGTCATGGATAGGTTAATCAGGAAAAACTGGTTTTTTTAACTGTTTTTCGATCTTTGTTGTCATAAATATCTTAAAAAACCGTTTGATGCGTCTGGACTGCTGAAAAAGGTAGGTTTGTCGATCGCTACAGAATATATAATTTGATTGGTATCAATTTAATTAACTGCCTGAGTTTTAAATTTTTTAATGGCAGGCGATCGCCTGAAAGTATCCCCAAAAGTGACTGCCACTTTTCCACCGAGTATGTAGCGTGCCCAACAGGTGTCTAAGTAATTACCGTAAAAATCAAGTTCCCCGAATTACCTAACGATCGTCTAAATATCACAGTAATTGTCAGGGTGCAGTGATATAGATCGTGGCAACCTTGACTCTTAATTGGTAGCCGCAGCTTAGCGGTATGTATCAAACGAGTTTGCTTACAAAAAAAATCCTGTTATGAAAGAATCAGATTTCCTGAGTTGGCGATTCGGAAGGACAATCGGTGTACTTTTGGGCGTTGTGCTGTCCAGGGTGGCAACGATATGGTTTGCTAGTTTTCACGCAGTCAACATTATGCGCCAGCGCAACAAAACCTCTAACTTTAAACAGATGTCTTCACACAAAGCATCTCTCTTTGGGAATAAATGAACTTTCAATTGTTGTACAGCATCAGTCAAAATCCCAGCAGCGTCCAATACGGTTTAGTTAAGAGAGTCCCGCAGTCATAACGATTTGAAAAATAGACACGGAGATTGCTTTGGGGCCCCATGGCTGCGGACAAAAAGTGTTAGCCCAAGGGTATTGGACTATAGTTGCTCAAAAACTGGCTAGTTAAAGAGGATTTGCCAAGCAATCATTGCGAGGGCTAAATCTGCGATCGCGTGGCTGATATAACTAGGCCACAGCGAACGGTAAGTTAGATAACAGTGCGACCAAATTATCCCGGCGGTGAAGACGGCGAAGGAGCCTAAAATCACAGCGCGCCAGTCGCTGTAGGCTGCGATTACAAAAATGTGGTGGAGGGTGAAAAATAGTGAACTGAGAAATATGGCTGGTTTTCCTGGTGTCAGAATCTGGCATTTGTTGCAGACAAACCACCGCCAAGTAAATTCTTCAATCAGCGAGTTAACTAGCACAAAATATGCTTCAACAATTAAGTAAATATTTTGGCTGTTGGTTCCCAATTGGCGAGCTTTTTCTTTGGCCGCTACAGGATCGATCCAGTGCTGGCCGAAAAGGCTGTAGATACCCACAATTACCGCAAACATGGCTATTCCCCAAATGGCTCCAGCCAGCAATTCTCGCCGCTTGGGGAGGGATAAATGCAGTTTTTGCCGATCGACTAAAACACACCAGGCGATCGGGAAAAGGAGCAACCAAAGTTGACACAAGGCTGATGCTGTTTGTCCCCAGCTTCCGGGGGCAATATACAAGCCTGTTATAATACCAATACTCGCAGCGGGGACGAGCAGTGTGAGAGCTAAGAGTGCTGTTTTGCGATCGCCAATTTCCAGCATTTTTCAGGCCACCTTTGAAAATTTGGATTGACATCAAAGGTAAAAGCTTGGCCGGTTCCCAGAGGTGATATAGCAGTCCTTGCAGGAGTCGTAAAGTTTTTTACCCCACCCCAACCCTCCCCTTATTAAGGGGAGGGAGTAAGAAATTCACAAATGATTTAGAATTGCCATACCAGTTTTACAAAAATTTAACTTTAGCCAAACCTGAAATTCTGATGCCGTCAGTCATGCCCAATCTAAAATCTAAAATCTAAAATAGTATGAGTTTTGTGCCGCTTATCAAGGTGGTGCGTCTTTGTTACATCCCAAAATATGCAGTTGCACAAAATTGAACAATCAGCCACTCAAGCCGTTTCGGCAACAACAAAATGTTCGTGCAAGAACATTTTGATTGGATTTTTGCATTTGCGGCTCCAAATACCATAAGATGATTGAATCCGTAGTAGCTGTGTATTTTGGCCCAATGGCGATCGCAATCGATTTTGGAACTAGCAACACCGTCGTCGCTCGCTGGAATCAGGCCCTCCAGCAGCCGGAAACTTTGAAATTACCGGGATTGTCGGCAATCTCGGTTCAAAATCCACCCCTAATTCCCAGTTTACTCTACGTTGAGGACGCTGCTCAAAGTAAAGTAATCATCGGTCAGCAAGTCCGCGACAAAGGCCTCGATCTGAGTGGAGATTCTCGGTTTTTTCGCAATTTTAAGCGGGGAATTGGCACTCCTGTGCAGGGTTTTGTGCCAGAACTTGACGGGCAAATTGTTAATTTTGAACGAGTCGGCGAGTGGTATTTGAGCCAAATTGTGAACTCAATTCGCAAACTGCCTTTGTCGGTAGATTCTTTGGTTTTTACTGTGCCGGTAGATAGTTTTGAAGCTTACCGCCATTGGTTGGGTAAAGTTTCTGAATCTCTGCAAGTGGAACAGGTGCGGATGTTGGATGAGCCTACGGCGGCTGCTTTGGGTTACGGTTTGGCCGATCGCGAAATTCTATTAGTGATTGATTTCGGCGGCGGCACTCTCGATATTTCATTGGTACGCCTCGATGTTAATGCCAACAAAAAGCCTTTGGGGTTTTTGCTGAAATGGGGCGAAAAGTTGTTAGCTGAATCTTCTGCACAAAAGACAAAAGTTGCCAGGGTTTTGGCTAAAGCCGGACAAAATTTAGGCGGTTCTGATATTGACAATTGGTTGGTTGACTATTTTGTTAAAACGAAAAAGTTGGCAAAATCTCCGATTACGATGAGATTGGCAGAAAGGTTAAAAATTCAGTTATCTTTGCTAAATAATGCGACTGAGGTTTATTTTGATGATGAAACTTTTGAGAGTTACGAATTAGAATTAGACAGATCGGGCTTTGAATCTATCCTCGCCGAACATCAATTTTTTGAGAACCTCGACGAGTGCATGAATCAAGTATTGCAGCAAGCGCGGCGCCAAGGCTTAGAAATTGGCGACATCAATGCAGTTTTGCTCGTTGGCGGTACTGTCCAAATTCCTGCGGTGCAGCGTTGGGTGCAGCAATATTTCGATCCGGCAAAAATTCGGTGCGACAAACCCTTTGAGGCGATCGCCCAAGGTGCTCTACAATTAAGTCAAGGCATAGAAATCAAAGATTTTCTCTATCACAGTTACGGCATTCGCTACTGGAACCGCCGCGACAATTGCCACAGTTGGCACAGTTTAATTAAATCCGGTCAGTCTTATCCGATGACCGAACCGGTAGAATTAGTCTTGGGAGCTTCTTTGGAAAATCAACCCAGCATAGAATTAATTATCGGCGAATTGGGATCCGAAACTGGTGGGACGGAGATCTATTTTGACGGCGACAGGCTAATTACTCGCCAACTCGCGGGCGAAAGATCCGTACAGCCGCTAAATGACAAAGACGGAGCTCGCAGTATCGCGCAATTGACGCCTCCTGGGTATCCGGGGAGCGATCGAGTCAAAATCTTCTTCCGCGTTGACGAACAGCGCTTTTTGCGGATTACTGTGGAAGATTTGCTAACCAATCAAAATTTGTTAGAGGATAGACCAGTGGTGCAGTTAAGTTAAGGTGTATTTCTAATTATAGGTTCGTAGTGAGGACTTCAGTCCTTTCTTTTCTAAGGTGTATTTCTAATTACAGGTTCGTAGTGAGGACTTCAGTCCTTTCTTTTCTGAGGACTAAAGTCCAGGTTCGTAGTGAGGACTTCAGTCCTTTCTTTTCTAAGGTGTATTTCTAATTACAGGTTCGTAGTGAGGACTTCAGTCCTTTCTTTTCTGAGGACTAAAGTCCAGGTTCGTAGTGAGGACTTCAGTCCTTTCTTTTCTGAGGACTAAAGTCCTCACTACGAACCTATTAGTTAAATTTCAGATTTGTGCACCACTACAGGCGTCCCCACCGAGGCCCAATTGAACAGCCATTTTGCATGATCTACAGCGACATTTGTGCAGCCGTGAGTGACGGGATTGCCAAACAAATTGTGCCAGTAAGCGCCGTGAATTGCCATACCTCCATCGTAATACATTGTATAGGGAACGTCGGGCACGTCGTAGTCATCGCCAGTCATTCTAGTAACGCGGTGTTTGGTTTGAATGGCAAAGGTTCCCGTCCGGGTGGGAGTCGATGATTTTCCAGTGGAAACATTGACAGCGTAAACGGATTTATTGCCTTCCCAAGCTACTAACTTTTGTCTGGACAAATCAATTTCAATCCAGCGCTGGTTGGATTCTTGCAACTGCATAATTCTATTGGCAATTATGTTGCGCTGTTGACCTGCAATTGCAGGTGTGTAACCGCCACAGACAGCAGCCAGAGTCAGCGCGAAACTGGCACAAAAAGTTCCAGCGCAGCGTAAATAATTTGAGTTTATAATGCTTTTCATTTCTCACACCTCTTGAATCTAGAAAACTATATCTTTGGAGGACTCCTTATTTACAGGATATCTCAAGGGATTGTGAGCAGCTTATTTTAGCAACATAATGTTAAGATTTTGGGCATAAATTTTCAAAATTCGATCCTCATCAACCCCCTTTAAACCAATACGCTACCCTGCAATTGTCAACTGTTTAAATCTTCATCTTAAAAATCTTATGCTTCAACTGTCAACTGTCAACTGTCAACTGTCAACTGTTTAACAAGTTGTTAAGTTTTGGGTGAGAGTTTTGGCAATTTCGACGATCGCCCGCCAATCTCGATTTTGCACTAAGTGTTTGGGAAATAAGTCTCCGGCTAAACCAACGGCGATCGCCCCAGCGTCAATAAATACCTTGGCATTTTCCAGCGTTACCCCGCCCGTGGGAATCAAAGGAATGTCGCCCAGAGGGCCTTGCAGGCTTTTCAGGTAAGCAGCGCCTCCCAAACCCGCGATCGGAAAAACTTTCACGCAGGTAGCACCTGCTTGCCACGCCGTCATAATTTCTGTGGGAGAAAAAGCACCAGGGACGATCGGCACTCTCGCATCAACTGCTGCTTGAATCATGGTTATATTGGTGTGGGGAGTAAACAGGAATTGAGCCCCGCAATCTATGGCTTGCTGCAACTGTTCTAAGTGTAATAAAGTGCCAGTACCAATAGTAAAATCGGGCAATTCTGAGCGGAGTTGCGAAATTAATTCAGCGGCTTTGTGGGTATTCCAGGTAATTTCAATAAATTGGATTCCTCCTGCTGCTACAGATTTTGCCATCTGCCAAGCGACTTCCTGTTCGGATGAACGGATCACGGCGATCGCGCGGTGTTTTTTTAGTAGTGTCAACCATGATTGATGATTCATGCTAACTGATTTTGCCCCCAGATAATTCTATACAGTTCAGATCGGAATACCGAGCGGTTGAAACCGCGTCTATACAAATAAAACCCACCTCCGTGGGTTGAAAATAGAGCGGTTGAAATTGCGTTATTTTTTTTACACTACAGGCGAGTTGACTGCGTTTGACTCCCTGGCTAGAGTAAGTAAAGCCTCAGCATCGGTCGGTTGTGCCATCCATATTACCAGAAAGAATTGGTTGAAAGCCTCTCCCCGATCGGGAGAAATTAAAATCAGACTCTCCATTACTCCAATCCTCCGACTTCTAGATAGAGGTCGCTCTCAAACTGTCAACGGTCAACGGTCAAAAGTCAACTGTTGAACGCCATTTGCAGAACCTCGCTCTACTCGTTGTAATGAGCAACAACTTTAGTCATTTTTCCAATGGAATTGACTTCCATAAACTCACCTGTTTTCGTGCCTTTTTGGTTGATGTAGTACAGCACAAGACTGGAAATTCCCCACATGACATCGAGCAGCTCAAACTTGAGGTTAGGATAAACTTCCAGGCCCTTTTTGAAATAGTTTCTTAGTGCTTCTTTGCCTGTGACTATCCCAGATGGTTCGTTGAGCATTTGCGCTGCGACAGGCGAGATCAGAATTACATCTTCTGCATAATGCGACATGATGCGATCGAGATTGTGAGTATTCCAAGCTTCTACCCAATCACGTGCAAGTTCGCGCGCTCTATCTTCGGTGAGGATCATAGTTTGCTATTGATTCCTGTATGCAACTAAAAAATTGGGGCGATTCCAGACAATTCCAGAACCACCCCAATTATCGATTTTAAGCTTTAGATGAAATCTAAAATCTAAAATCTAAAATTTAAAATCGTTTAGGCAATTGTCGCCATTTTGACATCGCTGTTAGCTAACAAATTTTGCAATTCATCAGCATCGACAGTTTCCTTGTCAACTAACATATCTGCCAAGGCGTTCAGCACGTGGCGGTTGCCGACGAGCACGTCTTTAGCGCGACGGTAAGCTTCTTCTACCAACAAGCGAACTTCATCGTCGATCGTAGCTGCGGTTTCTTCAGAAAAGTCACGTTCGGCCATGATATCGCGACCCATGAACATATTCCCTTGTTGGCGACCGAGAGCTACAGGGCCTAGCCGATCGCTCATACCGAAGCGAGTTACCATTTGGCGTGCTACTCTGGCTACTTGTTGCAAGTCATTGGAAGCGCCAGTTGTGACTTCTTCCTCGCCGAAGACAATCTCTTCAGCGATGCGGCCGCCCAAAGCTACCGCCATTTGATTTTGCAAGTAAGAGCGAGAATACAAGCCAGAATCCATGCGATCTTCGCTAGGTGTGAACCAAGTCAAACCGCCAGCGCGGCCGCGGGGGATAATGCTGATTTTCTGTACGGGATCGTAGTCGGGCATCAGGGCACCAACTAAAGCGTGACCGGCTTCGTGGTAAGCTACCAAAGTTTTGCGTTTTTCGCTCATCACGCGGTCTTTCTTTTCTGGGCCGGCGAGCACGCGATCGATCGCATCATTGACTTCATCCATCGAGACTTCAGTCAAATTGCGACGGGCGGCCAAAATTGCTGCTTCATTGAGCAGGTTAGCCAAATCAGCACCGGTGAAACCGGGAGTGCGGCGGGCGATTTTTTCCAAATCCACGTCTTTCGACAAGGTTTTGCCGCGGGCGTGAACGTTAAGAATTTCGAGGCGGCCGGAGAAATCGGGGCGATCGACCACAACTTGGCGATCGAAGCGGCCCGGGCGCAGCAGCGCAGCATCCAGCACGTCGGGGCGGTTCGTAGCAGCAATCAAAATGATGCCTGTATTGCCTTCAAAACCGTCCATTTCGGTCAGTAACTGGTTCAGGGTTTGTTCCCGTTCGTCGTTACCACCGCCCAAACCAGCTCCGCGCTGGCGGCCTACGGCGTCAATTTCATCAATAAATACGATACAAGGAGCGTTTGTTTTAGCTTGTTCAAACAAGTCGCGGACGCGGGAAGCACCGACACCGACGAACATTTCGACAAATTCCGAACCGGAAATCGAGAAGAAAGGAACGCCAGCTTCTCCAGCGACTGCTTTGGCGAGCAAGGTTTTGCCTGTTCCGGGAGGGCCGACTAGCAGCACGCCTTTGGGGATTTTAGCTCCGACTGCGGTGAAGCGATCGGCATTTTTCAGGAAGTCCACGACTTCAGCGAGTTCTAGCTTGGCTTGTTCGATGCCGGCTACATCGCCGAAAGTCACCTGAGTTTGAGGCTCCATTTGGACTCTAGCTTTCGATTTGCCGAAGTTCATGGCTTGATTGCCGGGCCCGTTTTGGGCGCGCCGCACCAGGAAAAACAGTCCCACCAAGAGCAGGATCGGGAAGAACAGGCTGCTGAGGGCTTTTACCCAGAAGCCTTCGTCGTTTTGGGGCAGAACTGAAATATCTACCTTATTTTTGGTCAGGATGTTAATCAGTTCGGGGTCGTTAGGCAGGTTGACGATTACCTTGCTGCCGTCTTGAGCCGTTACGAGAGCTTTGCTGCGATCGGAACTGATATTTATTTTGTCTACTCTGTTGCCTTCGACTTCCTGAATGAATTGGCTGTACTTCCAAACTTCCCGACTAGGGGGCTGTTTGTCAAAAAATGCCGTGGCTAGGGCAATGACTACAATAGCCAGCAGTGCGTACAGTCCAGCGTTTCTCCACCGTTTATTCACCGAGGTCGATCCTCCTAATTATTTAGTCCCTGCGATCAGGGAATTTTTATTTATGTTCATCAATCTTAACCTAATTGTAACTTATTTTTGTGTTATCAGGAATCCCGGCAAGGGCGATCGCTCGTCTGAGGTCGTGGAAACCGAACTGCCCTGAAAGCCGTCAGGAGATGGGAGTGCTTTACTAAGGAGTCACATATAGCATAAATTAAAAATTGTCAAGCCTTTAGTCGAAGTAATCTTGAGGGGGCGGACTCCTGATAAGATCTCTGAGTCAGGGCTGCATTGGTGTAGGATGTTCCTGTTTATTCACTCTTCATATACAACGATCGACCGTTGAGGAACCGTCCGAAGATTTCAAGCCTCAGCATTAAAACAGTCTAGCCTACCCATTGCCATCACTTTGCCAGATTAAAAATTGAGTTAAGAGCGAGAGATATTCGGCATTCCAATACAGACAGTCACTTTAATAATTGTGTAAATTTAGATAATCAAAAAAAAATGAAGTGCAATATTTGTGATTCTCCAACAAACAGCTTTGCAGCGGCTACGGTACTAAAAAAATATAGAGTTGAGTATTTTCAATGCTCAAATTGCGGATTTGTTCAAACCGAGGAACCGTACTGGCTTGAGGAGGCTTATTCTGAAGCCATAGCTAGCAGCGACGTGGGAATGTTATCGAGAAGCACGATGTTCTCCACCGCAGCCAATAATATTATTTTTAATTTGTTTAATCACCGCGCTAAATTTTTAGACTACGGGGGCGGCTACGGTGTATTTGTTCGGATGATGAGAGATTTAGGATTTGATTTTTCATGGCATGATAAATATTGCAAAAATATATTTGCACAAGGCTTTGAAGCCGAGGCAAACAGCAGCTACCGCTACGAATTAGTAACAGCATTTGAAGTGTTTGAGCATTTTGTTGACCCGCTGTCGGAGGTCGAAAAAATCTTCAAATATTCTCCCAATATTTTATTCAGTACCAAATTGCTGCCAGCCAACAATCCCCAGCCCAGCGAATGGTGGTACTATGCCCTAGATGAAGGTCAGCACATTTCTATTTATACCACCAAGGCACTGTCTGTAATTGCCGAAAAATTCAATTTAAATTTTTACTCTAACGGCGATTCTTTGCACCTCTTGACAGAAAAAGAAATCCCGCCTCAACTTTTTCAAAGCCTATCATATTGCCAAGAACCGGAATTGAAAAAAGCCTCATTACTCCAAGAGGATTACGAGGCAGCTTTGAGAAAAATTGCCGACATAGAGAACCGCAAATCAATGAGAACTCCAGCAGCCCTATCTCCTAAAAATTTAAAAAAGATTGTGATTGACGGCGTATTTTATCAGCTTAACAGCACCGGCATTGGTCGCGTCTGGACATCGCTGCTAGAAAATTGGGCAGAAAATGGTTTTGCTAAACAAATTATAGTTCTTGACAGAGCGGGAACCGCCCCCAAAATTCCCGGCATCCAGTACCGGAATGTAGCCCGCTACGACTACAGCCAAACCGATGCAGACCGCCAAATGCTACAGCAAATCTGCGATGAAGAAAAAGCCGATTTATTTATTTCTACTTATTATACAACGCCTTTGTCAACGCGATCGGTATTCATGGCCTATGACATGATTCCAGAGTTGATGGGACAAAATCTTGCTCATTCCGAGTGGAGAGAAAAGCATTGCGGTATCCGTCACGCCTCAGCCTACATCGCCATTTCCGAAAATACAGCCCGCGATTTAGTTAAGGTTTTTCCGCAGATATCTTCAGCTTCTGTAGCTGTAGCGCACTGTGGAATAGACGCCAATTTCTCGCCAGCCGATAGAGAAGAAATAGCAGGTTTTAAGTCAAAGTACGGCATTGCTAAACCCTATTTTCTTTTGGTAGGCGAGAGGGTAGGCTGGCATGGTTACAAGAATGGGATATTATTCTTCAAAGCCTTTTCTCAACTTGCCAATAAGTTTGACTTTGATATAGTCTGCACAGGCGGAAAACCTGTATTAGAACCCGATCTGCAATTGTATTGTTCTGGAATCACTGTCCGCACGCTGCAACTAAGCGATAGCGAATTGAGAGTTGCTTATTCGGGTGCTGCGGTATTAGTTTATCCGTCGAAATATGAAGGCTTTGGGTTACCAGTCATCGAGGCTATGGCTTGCGGTTGTCCAGTCATCACTTCTCCAAACGGTTCGATTCCGGAAGTAGCAGGAAAAGCAGCGGTTTATGTAGGTGGCGATGATGTCAGCGGGCTTGTCAAGGCTTTGCGGGAAATACAGAAGCCTGCTGTCCGCCACTCATTAATTGCGGCGGGTTTAGAGCAAGCTAAGATGTTTTCCTGGTCGAAAATGGCTGCAACTGTTAGCTCAGTTTTGGTTCAAGTAGCTGAGCGTTCCGCTCAACCGCAAGCCGATCCAGCCTTACAGAGCGAATTATCGAATTATGACACATCGCAGCCTGTCCCGTCAGATTTCAAAGTATCTGCGATCGTTTCTACCTACAACTCAGAAAAGTTTATTCGCGGCTGCTTGGAAGACTTGGCAAACCAAACGCTTTACCAAAAAGGCGAACTGGAAATCATTGTCATTGACAGCAATTCCGAACAGAATGAAGGAGATATCGCCCGGGAGTTTCAAGCGAAATATCCCAACATAATTTATTGCCGGATACCGCAGCGAGAAACAATTTATGCCGCTTGGAATCGAGGAATAGAGATGTCGCGCGGCAGATACATTACTAATGCTAACGCTGACGACAGACACCGCCCCGATGCCTTGGAAATCATGGCTAATTATTTGGACTCGCAACCAGAAACTGCTCTGGTTTACGGCGATCAATTAATTACGAATGTTGTTAATGATACCTGGGTGGCGACGCAAGCTCAAACGCGGTGGAATTGGCCAGACTTTTCCTATGGGGAACTGGAACGACGCTGCATCCTGGGTTCTGGGCCAATGTGGAGAAAATCGCTACACGAAAAACACGGCTATTTCCGAGCAGAATTGACTGCTGCTGGCGATTACGAATTTTGGTTGCGGGCGGGAAAAACCGAAAATATGTGCCGCATCCCGGAAATACTTGGGCTTTACTACCACAACGAGCAAGGTTTAGAACATGGTTCAGGGCGATCGCAACAAGAAACGCTTAAGATATGGAATGAATACGGCATCATCCGCCGAGGTATCAAACCCATCACTACCGTCCCCGTTGCCATCTCTGTGTCACAGCTAAATGCCATGCCCTACCGCACGCCCGAAACAGCACTCGTCAGCATCATCATCCCCTGCTACAACCACGCCAATCTACTCAGAGAAGCTGTTGAAAGTGTTGTCAATCAAACCTATCAAAATTGGGAGTGCATCATTGTCAACGACGGTAGCACCGACGATACCAGCAACTTCGCCAATTATTTAATTCAATTATATCCTCAAAAAGCGCTGCGCCTCATCGACAAACCCAACACGGGGCCCGCTGATTCCAGAAATATTGGTGTTCAGCAATCGTCAGGAAAGTTTGTTTTATTTCTAGATGCCGATGATAAAATTCATCCCAAATTTCTAGAGGAGTGCGTTGAAGTTTTAGCAGCGAAACCGGAGGTGGGTTTTGTTTATACAGATGTGCAGCACTTCGGAGCAAACTGCGATTTAGTCAACCACGGCGATTTTGACCCCAATAAGTTTTTGAGAGACAATCAAGCCCCGGCGACTTCCTTATTTAGAAGAGAAATTTACGAGCAAGTAGGCGGCTTGAAAAAAGTGATGAAGCTGGGATGCGAAGATTGGGAATTTTGGATTTCTGCCTATGAAAAAGGCTGGTTAGGCGATCGTTTGCCTCAGCCTTATCTCTACTACAGGCAACACGGCGACGGCTCTAGCAGAACCCAAAAAATGGCGGGAGAGCGCGCCAAATTAGACTTGATGAGGGCTACAATTGTTCGCCTGCACTCTCAACTTTACAAACCAGAAGAAGTGCGTTGGTCAGAAAAAGTTTGGCAGCAACACGGTAACTTAATTGCTGATGAAGTGGCTCAACTGAATGCACCGCAACAGTTTTTAGATTCCCTTCCTCAGTACCTGGGAGAGTATCAAAAAGACCAAACCAATCAAGTTGCTCTCGCTCACATCCGCCAACTGCGCCGACAACTTGCCGATTATTTTGTGAATCTCCCGGCAGAGAAACTAGAAACTGCCTATTCCGGTGAGGCAGGTAAGGCACATCAAATGCTGCTTCACAGCACGATCAAATATGAAGCAATCACAGATACTGAACAGAGTTTAATCGGTCAACTGGAAACACATCTATCCCAGGGAATTAAAACTCTGAAAGATGTTAGCTACTTACTAGCAGCCTCTCTTTACCGTCGTGCCGATCAGTTATTGCTAAAGTATGAAAATGCAGCTATACCCAATTGGTTTGTCAACGACTATCTCAAGTTTATGTTTGCCGCGCCGACTCTCTTTCAAGAACTAGGAGAGGCTGACAATTATTGCCGCTACTTTCAGGGCTGGGTTAGTTACGTCCACCGCAATATATTCCAAAACCAGAATTCACAAATTTGGCAGGAAATTGCCTGGTTTTTCACTCAAACCGCTAACTTTATCCCTTTGTATTTCAATAGCGAAAATCTCAAGCAGGTTTACACCAAACGGGCAGAAATCATTGAATTTGCGATGAAAAATCGCGGGGCTGCCATTGATTGCATTTTTCCGGCGAGGCCTGCAAACAGACAGAAAATTCGCGTCGGAGTTCTGACTAAGCATTTCGGGGCGATGACGGAAACTTTCGCGACTTTGCCTGCTTTTGAATATCTGAATCGAGAACAGTTTGAAATTATTTTGTATGCTATCAATTTGGATGGTAATAAATTAGAACAGTATTGCCAGAGTCGCGCGGATAGGTTGGTGCAATTGCCGAGTGATTTGCCAAGTCAAGTTCAGACTATCCGCGCTGATGACTTAGATATTCTGTTGGTTGCTACGAATATTACTGCTGTCACTCATCCGATTAGTTTGCTGGCGCAGCATCGATTGGCGCGGGTACAAACTACTTGTTTTAATTCTCCTGTGACTACGGGAATGCGCCACGTTGACTATTATATTGCTGGCAAGTTGATGGAACCTGCCATTGAGGGACGCACGCACTATCGCGAGGAATTAGCCACTGTTGACGGTTTGGGTTGCTGTTTTAGCTATACCCTCGAACCCTATACTCCGAATCTTCAAATGACTAGAAGTAGCCTGGGGATTTCTGAGGAATCGGTTGTGTTTATTTCCAGCGCTAATTTGTATAAGTTGGTGCCGGAGTTAAGGGAAACTTGGGCGAAGATTTTGGCTGCTGTTCCTAATTCCATACTGTTTTTAATGCCTTTTGGCCCTAGCTGGACTAATTATTATCCTGGGGCGGCTTTTGTGAATAATATGCAAGGGATTTTGGCGAAGTATGGGGTTGAGAGTCAGCGTTTGCGGGTGGTGAAGGCTTTGCCGAATCGTGCGGATGTCAAGGAAGTTTTGAAGTTGGGTGATGTTTATTTGGATTCTTACCCCTATGGGGGGACTACTTCTCTGGTGGATCCGCTGGAGGTGGGATTGCCAACTGTTGTCAGGGATGGTGATACTTTACGATCGCGCATGGGAGCAGCAGTGGTACGATCGCTCTTGATGCCCGATTTAATCGCCCGTGACGAGGCATCCTACATTCAGCTAGCCGTCAATCTCGCCACAAATCCGCAACTGCGCCAGCAAAAACGCCAGGAAATAGTGCAGAAAATGCAGGCAAATCCCGCCTGTTTTGACAGTGTGGCATACTCGGGGGCGATCGCAAAACTATTTCAAGAACTCTTTAGCAACTGGCAAACCAGCCACCTAGAAGCCTCCCGCAGCTTGCAGGATAGCATTCCCAAACAGCCAGACTTGGGTGAGAAACTCTTGCATAACGTCCAGCTTTACCAAAGAAACTCATCAAACATCTCAGCAATATCCGAACTCCGCCAAATCCGCAAACAAATCGCTGATTTCTGGCTAAATGTTCCCACCGAAAACCTGGAAGCCACCTATAAAAGTGCTGCCGGAAAAAGCTATCAAATGCTGCTGCACAGCTACTTTCAACATCAAGCGATGATGGAAGGCGAACAAATATTTTTGCAGCAACTAACCCAGATTAGCAAAGGATTAGTGCATCCTAAAGCTGTCAACGCCTTGCTCGCAGCAATGCTGTATTTCCCGCCGGGAACCATGCGGATTCCCGACGCTCGCAACCGCTTGCCACACTGGTTAATCGGCGATTACAAACAAGTTTTTGAAACAGAAGATACCGTCGAGAAGGAGTCAAGTTCTGACTTACTCGCTCAATACATTCAATCGCCGCAATTTGTAAATCAACTATTAGGATGCGTCAATCTTTACCGGATCGATCCGTCAGACGAATCGGTAGTTTTGGAACTCCGCCAAATCCGCAAACAACTGGCTGATTTTTGGCTGATTGTTCCCACAGAAAAACTAGAAAATGTTTACCGAGGGGAAGTTCGCAAAGCATATCAAGCAATACTTAACTGCGGCTTGCAAGCACAATCAATGACTGAAGCCGAACACAACTTTTTGCAGCAAGTAACCGAAATTAGCAAAGGGTTAGTGCATCCTCAAGCTATCAATGCTTTGCTGGGTGGAATGCTGTACTTTGTACCCGGAAAAATGCGGGTTTCCGACCCTCGCACCCGCTTGCCACAGTGGTTGATTGACGATTACGAAAAAATCTTTGAAATCCCATTCGCGGACAATCAACAAACGATTGTCAACCAAGATTATCTCCCGCAGTTTCTCAATCAATTAACTGCTGCCCTGAATCTTTATGAAATCGAACCGACGGCGGAAATGGTAATAGCAGATTTGCGGGAAATTCGCAAACAAATTGCTGATGTGTGGCTGAAGGTTTCCGGCGAACAACTTGAACTTTTGTACCGGAGCGATTTGGGTAAAGGTTACAAGGCAATGCTCGGGAGTGGGTTTGTTAACGAGCCGCTGACTGATACTGAACGTACTGTTTTGAATGCGTTGGTGGGTGAGTTGAGTAAAGGGTTTGGAATGCCTCAAGCTGTGAATTATTTGTTGGCTGCGAGGCTGTTTTGTCGCGCTGGACAGTTGCAAGTTCAGGATGCGGATAGTTGTTTACCTGAATGGTTGTTTGAGGATTACGAGCAGTTTGTTGGGGGTGCGGTTCAGGTGGCTGTGAAGTAAACAGTTGACGGTTGACAGTTGACAGTTGACAGTTGACCATGGGAGAGCGACCTCAACCTAGAAACAAGAGGATTTGAGTAATGAATCGTCTGATTTTAATTTCTCCCTCAAAGGCGGGCGGGCTTTCAACCAATTCTTTCTGGTAATATCAAATCCGGTTGCATCCTCCTGTATTCATCTATATCTTCTCTCTCTGTGCCCTCTGTGCTCTCTGCGGTTAAATCATTCCTATACAACTGGAAATGATACAAACTGGCATAACGCAGGCTGGGGCGCATATTACCCAGCCCTGTCTGGCGCAATTAATTAGGCAATTGTAACTTGATTTTGAAGGACAAAATAAATGCTTCAAATCTATAGAAATGGTGCAAATGGAGAAATAATTCGGGGTCAAGGGCTGTCGGCATTTATACACAATGTGAACTACCATGAAACTATCATCAAAGTCTTTGAAGATGGTAAAATCGATTGTTGGGGATTGGTTGACTTTGAGGAATTCAAAACCAAAGTTGCTCAGGGATGGGTTGTTACCCAAGTTCCCAAGGGTGCGAGGATAAGCTGTCACCATCTCTACTGGGGAAACTCGACTTTAGAGTTTTATATAGAGATTGATGAGTTTGTAAAAGAAGTAGCAGATATCATAAACCAGCTTCAAGGGAAGCCAACAGTTGCAAAGACTTGCCTTCAAGCCTTTACTAGATTCCTAACCTTCCCAACACCAGAAAATAAAATTAGCTTGCGAGCAGCTTACGATGCTATTCCCAAACATCTGAGAATTTATGTTCTTGGCGATATGGATTGTAAAGATTCGGCGATTTTAACGTGTATCGACGAAGACACAGAAGTTTCTCAAGAAATTATCGAATACTGTAAGACAGACTATGAATGGATTTGGGAATAGTTAAATTAAGGAAATATCTAACCAAAATTATGTCATTTTTAGAGTAACTGGGCATAGATATCATCCTCAGTATTATCCCAAACTGTATCTAGTGATGTTTGACTGGCTTGAAGCCAAAACTCAGTTTCTTCATCAGGTAAGAGTGTTACTAATACTTTTGCCCCTTCGGGTAACTCTGATAACTCTAGCAGTTCAATTTTTCCTTGTCGAACAGTAGCCCAAAGTGTTTTCAGCATATCCACCTCATAAACTGTGCTTTACGCAATTTGTAGATTTTTGATACATTGTCGCACAATTACAACCTAAGACACATAGATCGAGGAAGTATTTAAGCCTGATTTAGGATTTATTTAATACAAGTTCGGGACGTTGCGGCTCAAACAAAGGGCGAGTTACTTGGCGCAGCAGCACTGTTTCTAAACTGCCTTCTACTACATCTGCTGCTTCTATTTCTAATTCTCCCCACAAAAATCGATCGCCCTGAGCAGGCATTCTACCGAAATTGTAGATCGCGAAGCCGGCGATTGTTTGGTACGCTTGGTTGGTTGGCAGGTTTAACCCGAGTTTTTCGTTAACTGCTGTTACTTCCCAGACGCCGGAAATTAGGGCTGAATGAGCGTCTTTTTCAATCAGAGTTGCTTCGGAAGCTGGTAGCAGCGGTTCTGACTGTTTACTGGTAATCCAACCTGTCAGCATCCGTACCGTACCGTTGAGAACTGCTAGCAGCGGCCAGAGTATTTTCGAGCAGACTTCCAGGGCGGGCATCAGTAACAAAGCTGTGCGTTCTGGGGCGTGGGTTGCTAATACTTTGGGGATGAGTTCTCCTAATACTATCTCGATGTATGTAACGAAGATGAATGCTACGGGAACTGCGATCGAATGCGCCGTCAGCATCGCGGGAAAATGCCCGATCGGCAATTTGTCGATCCAGGGCTCGATCCAGTGTACAGTCGCACCCTCGCCCAACCATCCCAACAGCAGACTTCCGGCTGTTGTGCCTGTTTGAGTCACCGAGAGGTAATGCGGTATGTTGTTCTGCGCTAGATGGACGAGTTCGGCGGTTTTCGCGTTTGGGCGATCGCGCAACTGGGCGAGTTGGCGGATTTGATGGCGATCGGCTGATACTAATGCTAGTTCTGACGCCACAAAAAACGCAATTAAAAGTGTTAAGCCCAGCAACATTGCTAACCTCAGCAGTGTTTCGGCGACTTCTATTTCCAGACAAGTAAGGTTATTCAAGATAGATATCTAATCTGATAGATGTTTAGGTTAATCATTTCATCTTAGCTTGCAATTCAGATAGATTGACGGCTCCACATATCGGATATCCGCACTACGGGTCTTCGTAAGGTGTGCATTGCACACCCTACAAATAGATAAAAAAAGCAATTTGCCATCCATAAATCTATCTTCTGGCCGACGAGAAAAAACTCATAACATATTACGATTTATTGGTGAAAGACAAGTAGAAGGAAACCAAACATCGTGAACTTAAAAACAGTCGTATCACTGCTAAAACAAACTTTTACTGAATGGCAAGAAGATAAAGCACCAACCCTAGCCGCCGCCCTAGCTTATTACACAGTTTTCTCCCTCGCCCCGCTGCTAATTATCGTAATTGCGATCGTCGGTTTAGTCTTTGGTGCAGATGCAGCCCAAGGTCAAATCGTCGCCCAACTTCAAAGTTTAATCGGCAAAGATGGCGCTCAAACTGTCCAAGAACTAATCCTTAAAGCTTCCGAACCCAAGTCGGGAATGATTGCTACTATAGTTGGTCTCGCTACACTTTTGTGGGGCGCTTCCAACGTATTTACTAACCTCAAAGAAGCTCTCAATACTATTTGGAATGTTTCACCGCCTCCGGGACGCGGCATTTGGGGATTTTTGCAAGACCGCGTATTGTCTTTTGCGATGATTTTAGGCATCGGCTTTCTATTGTTAGTATCTTTAGTAATTAGCGCCGTTTTAGCAGCCGTCAGCTATTGGTTGAACGGCTTGCTGCAATTACCAGTCAATATTTGGCAGATTGTGGATTTTGGGATATCCTTTGGTGTAGTTACGCTGCTGTTTGCCTTGATTTACAAACTTTTGCCCGATGTCGATCTTGCTTGGAATGATGTGTGGATCGGCGCCGCCATCACCTCAGTCCTGTTTACGATCGGCAAATCGCTAATAGGAGTTTACCTGGGAGGTAGCGGTATTGCCTCTACCTACGGTGCTGCGGGATCGTTCGTAATTATCCTGCTTTGGATTAATTATTCCGCTCAAATTCTGTTCTTAGGTGCCGAGTTTACCCAAGTTTGGGCTAACCGATACGGCTCTCGAATGCGAGGTTCGCGAAATAATACCCTGCACAGTGAAAAGGGGGAATCCTCCACACGCAAACATCGAAAAAATTCTTAATATTTGACAATTGGGAAATTTGAGGTTAAAGTCTATCCCCGGCTTTGATAAAAGCAAGAGCGAAGCAGCCAGAAAGCGGAAGGCGGAAGGAAAGAAAAATTTTGAAGGCAATAATTTATCTTTCTCTTCGAGCGCCATGTCAAATTCTGTCTTTGGGAAGATTTACTTCTGCTTTCTCCACAGTTCAAATTATTTATCGCGACAGGTAAAAATTTTACCTCCGACTGACGGGATCGGCTCGAACAGCAAGCTGAAAGCTGGTTCGAGTTTGACAACTGCTCAAATCCGGGAAATTCTTTTCACCCTCGTTCATTTCCATTTAGATTATCTAGAGTTTTAGCTGCTGCTGGTCTCTGTCAGCAGAAGGAAGTCGTTTGTTAATTTTTCCCGTGGAATTATCCCTGAGGGATGATTTATCGATCGCCTATTTTGACTTTAATAACAATTAGCAGCTACATTTCATTCCCCGCGCAGTAGCCAAAATCGCACATTAATCGGCTGCATTTTTTTAAAATTTTGGTAAACAATCATGATTTCATTAACAAAAAAACGCATCGCCCTGATCTCGGTGCACGGCGATCCGGCTGTGGAAATTGGCAAAGAAGAAGCGGGCGGGCAAAACGTTTACGTGCGTCAAGTAGGAGAATCTTTGGCGAAACAAGGATGGCAAGTTGATATGTTCACCCGTTCATCCGATCGCGAACAAGCAAGTATTGTCCAGCACAGCCCCAATTGCCGGACAATTCGCCTAGTAGCAGGGCCGCAAGAATTTATTCCCCGCGACGAACTTTACGGATATTTGCCAATTTTTGTTCGCGAATTTCAGAAGTTTCAGTTAGAGTCAGGCTTTCAATATCCCTTAGTTCACACGAATTACTGGCTGTCTTCTTGGGTGGGAATGGAGTTGAAAAAATCCCAACCCCTGCGACAAGTTCACACCTATCATTCTTTGGCAGCAGTTAAATACAAGTCGGTTGCGACTATTCCGATGATTGCTAAAACTAGACTGCAAGTAGAAAAAACTCTTCTAGAAACAGCCGATCGCGTGGTGGCTACCAGTCCCCAAGAAAAAGAACACATGAGGTCTCTGGTGTCCTCAAAAGGCAATATAGACATCGTTCCCTGCGGTACCGACACTCAGCAGTTTGGATCGATCGCCCGATCGGCAGCCCGCCGCCAGTTGGGAATAGCCCCCGAAACCAAAGTCGTGCTGTACGTCGGTCGTTTTGACCCCCGCAAGGGCATCGAAACCTTAGTCCGCGCCGTCAGTCTGTCGGCGCTGCGGCGCAAAGGGGATTTAAAACTAATTATCGGCGGTGGCTGGCGCGAGGGGGAATGCGACGGCAAAGAGCGCGATCGCATCGGCAGCATCGTGGAAGAATTAGGCTTAAGCGACATTACCAGCTTTCCCGGTGGCTTGAGCCGAGAGATTCTCCCCGCCTACTACGCCGCCGCCGATGTCTGCGTGGTTCCCAGCCATTACGAACCCTTCGGTTTAGTCGCCATTGAAGCGATGGCCTGCGGCACGCCCGTAGTCGCCTCCGACGTGGGAGGGCTCAAATATACCGTATTGCCGCGAGAAACCGGTTTGCTGGCGCCTGTAAAAAATGAAGCAGCCTTTGCAAGTGCGATCGATCGGCTGTTAGTTGACTCAGTATGGCGCCAGCAACTCGGACAAGCAGGCAGAGTGCGCGTCCAAACCAATTTCAGTTGGGACGGTGTGGCCTCCCAACTCGGTCAACTTTACACTCAACTGCTCGAAAAATCGGCGATGAAACTTGACCCCGTGAGCGCTTAGTAGTATCACTTAGTATGGTTGAAGCCTGTTTCCCTCGATCCCTATCCATCTCATCTATAAACTGGGAACCTTCAACTAGAAGTGATGTCAGGAACTCAGGGCTCAGTGCCACGCTCGCTTGTAAGAAATTACAAGCTGTTCTGACCAGACCCCTCAATTGCGAGGAGACGTTATTCAGGTCACGACACCGGCGAATGCGACGCCAGTTTTGGGCTCTGTCATCTGCAATTAAACAGTTTGAAAGTCACGCTCAACAGTGTTGCAGGTCTAACAAGCCTTTATAACCAGGTCGAGGCAAACATTACCCCGCAAGGGAGAAAGGAGACAACCATATCTCCATTGGAGGGGCAACCATACCCCTCCAACCCCCTTTCAGGGGATTGACGGGGACTGAAGTCCCCCGCGTCGTTTTCCTTTCAGGTCTAAAGACTCGCTTGTTTCCCACTTACCGAGTGTTTTTTATGAGGAGGTACTCTTGTACGCATCAGAACATCTGGGAAGCCATCTGCTTCGTATGTCCGACCAAGAGCTAATTCGTCTGTGGGTAAACCGCAAATCTACCCCCAGCAAGCGCTTTAGCTGGCAGGCCGCCAACGGTTTTCGACTGTTTGTAGACAAACCGCTGGCACAAGTGACTCTGACAGATGTCCAGACTTTCGCCGCAGCGATGAGGGCTCGCAAAGTTCCACCCCGTTTCTACAAGCAAACCTTGCTAGCTGTAAAATCGCTGTTCGCCTTCGGCCAGCAAACCCGAATCTTGCCGGCAGCTATCCCTCTGTACGCGTGGCCCGTGCGACAGCACAGCCAGCAGTCCAAACGACTCCGTTTGAGGCTGGGGTGGAGTTTGTGCATCTGTTTGTGCTTTTTTTTGGGTAGAATGGCCCCGAAACTCTGGGGACAAACAGTCTCGGCAGAAATGTCGCCACCTCCAAAACGCCTGACTGCCTCGGCAGAAAGCTCGCCGGCTTCGGCATCAGAAGCGTTTCCGAAAGTTGCAACTGACGAGCCACCAGACAAAGGAGATCAGAACGACGATAACGACGATAGCATTGAGCGCGATCGGGTAAAAGCATTTCTCGACACCATCGCCAGCGCCGAAGGCACCGCTGCTGCCGATGGCTACCACACCCAGTACACAGGAACCAAATTTGCCAGTTTCAGCGACCATCCCAGAGAAATGAGATGCGGCCGCCGCTACGGCAAAAAACTCTGTTCCGACGCTGCGGGGCGGTATCAGTTTCTCAGCACAACTTGGGACAGATTCGCCAAAAAATTCGGTGTCAAGGATTTCAGTCCAGAAAATCAAGACCTAATGGCTATAGAGTTAATTCGAGAACGAGGTGCATTAGAAGATATAAAAGCGGGTCGATTGGAGCCAGCAGTCAGAAAACTCGCTTACATCTGGCCTTCTTTTCGGCGTTTTGGCGGTTCCGTGGACTCGTCGCTGCCCAAACTCGAAAAAATGTACCGGGAAAATTTAGGGATTTATCGCCCAGGATTAGTTGTTAGCAATTAGTTAATAGTCCGAGGACGAGTTACAATTTGCGATTTTGGATAGACTCTAGAGCATCCAAAATTAAAAGTTGGGGGTTATGGGTGATGTCGATTCTTTGAGAACTTAAAAATTATGCTAACTTTCCATCTTCCATATTAACAATGCGATCGGCAATATCCAAAATACGGTTATCGTGGGTAACTAACAAAATCGTACAACCCTGCTCTTTGGCAAGTTGCTGCATCAAATTCACCACTTCCCGCCCGGATTTGCTGTCTAGGGCCGCTGTTGGTTCATCAGCCAAAACAATTTGCGGGCGACTAACTAAGGCACGGGCGATCGCAATTCTTTGTTTTTGTCCGCCCGACAAATCATCGGGATAATAGTTAACCCGTTGTTGGAGCCCAACTAATTCTAGCATTTTTGCAGAGCGATCGCGCATTTCGGCACGCGACAAATTGCCGTGAACTTCCAAACCCATTTGCACGTTTTGCAGCGCCGTCAAACTGCGGTGCAAGTTGTGGGCTTGGAAAATATAGCCAATTTTCCGCCGCCCTTTTACCAATACATCTGAACTAGCCTTGCACATCTCTTGACCGAGAATTTTGAGACTGCCAAATTGAGTTGACCGCAGTCCGCCAATCAACGTCAAAAGCGTGGTTTTTCCCGAACCAGAAGGCCCCGTCATCAGCACAATTTCCCCAGCATTAATTTCGAGGTTGATGTCAAAAAGTACCTGTTTTCGCAGTTGACCTTGACCGAAGTAGTGGTCGAGGTGATGCGCGGCAATTACAGGTTCAGGAATCTGTAAATTGTTAGTTGTGGGGTTGGCAAGAGTGGATTTCATAAGTTAAAGATTCGGATTTTTTTAACCGCAGAGGACGCAGAGAACGCAGAGAGAGATAAGTCGTAGGGTGCGTCGCTATGAACAATCTTTGAAATTTATCGACAATCTGGTAGCGACGCACCTGTGCTATTGCAGTTATTGTAAACAACCATCCGTTTCACTGCGCCTAACAATTATTTTATTGGGTTTATTGAGTTAACCCTGTAGGCACAGGTGCGTCGCCATGAGATCGTCAATGTTTATTTAGGGATGAGCGAGAGCGACGCACCCTACGACTAAGAAACGGGGGAAGGACTAAAGTCCTCACTACGAACCTGGAAGGACTAAAGTCCTCACTACGAACCTGGAAGGACTAAAGTCCTCACTACGAACCAGATTAAAACATATCTGCTGGGTCGGCTGCTTGCAGTTTCCGAGTAGCAATGGCGCCTGAAATACTGCACATAATCATGTTTAAAATTAATATTGCAACTGCTCGCATCAGTGTCATGTACAGCGGCAGATTTGTAGCGTTACGAGTTAAGGCGTAAAGTCCGAAAGATACTCCCAACCCTGGAAAAAAACCGATGATTGATAAAATTAGAGCTTCTTCAAAAACAATGCCGAGCAAATAAACATTCCGGTAGCCCATCGCTTTAAAAGTAGCATATTCTCCCATGTGGTCGCTGACATCGGTTGAGAGAACTTGGTAAACGATAATTACTCCTACTACAAAACCCATGGCTACGCCTAAATTAAAGACAAAGCCGATCGCAGTATTTTTAGCCCAATAATTTTTCTCGAACTCGATAAATTCTTGTTTGGTCAAAACCTTGACATCCGATGGCAAATATGCTTTTAAAACTTGTTGGACTTGCAGCGAGTCAGCACCCGGTTGCAGTTGAATTAATCCGGCATTTACGCTTGCAGAATCCTGTCGGGGAAACAGGCGTAGATAATTTTGATCGCTGGTGATTAAAGCTCCGTCAGCGGCAAAAGATGCTCCAACTGTAAATAAACCGCCGATCGCAATTGTGCGCCGATCGATCTCAGTTTTAACAGATTGTCCCTGATTAATTTGCGCGATAGACCCTTGATAATCTCCCCTTGAAGCTCGGTCAAATAACACAGTATCCGGCAATTTAATCAAATTCAAATTCTTGTTGACTTCTGGCAGGTCAAATGCAGGGCGATCGGGATTAAATCCCAACACCATAATCGACGTTTCCCGCCGAGTTTCAGGAACTTTCCAAGTAGCAATTTTGACATAAAGTGGATCGGCTGATTTCACACCAGGTACATTCATCGCCTGATATAATCTGCGTCTTGAAAAAGAAGATAAATTCAGCAAATTCCGGCCTTGGGGATTCATCAAAACTAAGTCAGTTTGCAAAGTTTGGTGCAGGCGCGTATTGCTACTGTAAAGCGCATTTTGAAATCCCAACTGCATGAACATCAAAACGTCAGCAAAGGCAATTCCTGCAACTGCAACCGCCATTCGCCCTTTGTCGTGACTCAGTTGCAGCCATCCGAGAGGAGTTCTGTTTCTTAACTGTTGTAAAGGTTTAATTAGTCCAATCATATCTCTCTTCTCTTCCTCTATTTTCTCTGCGTTCTCTGCGCTCTCTGCGGTTAAAAAATCTTAATTCTTAATTCCCGCCGATCGCAACTTTGACTTGCAAATTAGTCAATCCCGCGACTTTCTGACTGGAAGCTGCATCTAAGCGCACTTTTACCTCCACAATTCGGGCATCAATATTCGCAGAAGGATCGGTGTTAACAATATTTTGCCGCTGCACCTGCAAACCGATGTATTCAATACTTCCCTGCAATTCCCCCTCAAAAGAATCGCTAGTAATTTTGGCTGGCTTTCCAATCCGTACTTTGTCCACATCACTTTGGTAGATTTCAGCCACCGCCAGCATTTCGCGAGTTTGTCCGAGTTCGACAATGCCGTCGTTTCCAACTTTTTCCCCAGGATACGTGTGAATTTTTAGGACTTGAGCATCTCTGGGAGCGCGGATGTAAGCTAGATCTAGATTGGCTTTGGCTTGTTTGGCGGCGGCTTGGGCGGAACCGACTTCGGCGGCGGCTGCTTCTATGTCAACGGGACGCACTTCGGCGATGCGATCGAGATTTGCCGCTGCTTCATTAATTTGTTGCTGGCGCGATTCCTGAATTTGATTCAATTTGGCTTGGGCTTCATTAATTTGTTGCTGGCGGGATTGCTGAATTTGATTCAATTTGGCTTGGGCTTCGTTAATTTGTTGCTGGCGGGATTGCTGAATTTGATTCAGTTTTGCCTTTCCTTCATTGAGTTGCTGTTGCGATGTTTCTGTGGCGAGTTTTTTGCTGTCGCTAGTTGAAGAAGAAATTGCTCCTTCTAGAAACAGTTGCGAGTAACGTTGTTCCTCGCTTGTAGCGTTGCGGAGTTCGGCTTCTAGGCGGGTAATTGCGGCTTTTTGGGTTTGAATTTCCCCTTGTTGTTCGGCTCTGATGCGCGCAATGGTGGCTTGTTGGGCTGCAATTTCGGTGCTGCGATCGACTTCTAAGCGAGCAACGATCGCCTGTTGGGCTGCGATCTCGTTACTGCGATCGGCTTCTAAGCGGGCAATACTGGCTTTCTGGGCTTGAATTTCGCCGTTTTTGGCTCCTGCTTTCACTTTTGCGAGATTTGCCTGGGCAACGCGCACTTGTTCTTGTGCTTGGTCAAAGGCTGCTTGCAGGCGATCGCGATTGTCGAGAATTGCGATCGTTTCACCTGTTTGCACTCTGTCTCCTTCTTTCACCAGGAGTCGATCGATCCTGTTTCCATCCGCCGCCCCAGAGCCCGAAACTTTAATCACTTCTCCCCTCGGTTCGAGTCGCCCCAAAGCCGTCACTGTGCTTAATTGGGATGCTGTGACTGCTGCTGCTGCGGTTGCTGCATTGGGATCTGGCTGGTGCGATCGCCAGATCGTGTAACCAGTAGTTCCCCCAGCCGCCAGAGTTGCTAAGGCTGCTACAACTACGAGTTGTTTAACTAAGGGTGAATTGGAAGATAAGCTTTCTGCGGTTAAGCGGTGTACCATGACACACCTCATGATTTGGGTAGGTAAAAACTAAACGGTTTAGTTTATAAATAAATACTAAACCGTTCAGTATAATGATGTCAATACCCGAAGCAAAAATTACAGAAACCAGAGATGGCAAGGACAAAACCAATCGAACCAGACGCAACATTAGGCGATAAAAGCGAGCAAATCCTGCAAGGTGCGATGCAAGAATTTTTAACCCACGGCTACGCGGGTACGAGTATGGACAAGGTAGCCAAGACGGGGGGAGTTTCCAAAGCCACGGTTTACAGCTACTTTCAAGATAAAGAGGGATTGTTCGCGGCCTTGGTGCAGTGGCTGGCGCGAAAAAAAGTCCATTTTACAGTTCTGGATGAAGAACCCGCCGTAGCGCTGCGATTCATTGCCACAACTATATTGGATCAGGCGACGCACGAACCCGAATTTCTCAATTTCGTCAGGCTAGTGATTGCGGAGTCGGGGCGTTTTCCCCAGCTAGCGCAGACTTTTGTGAGAAACTTAGCTAAACCGGGTATCGATCGCCTAACTGAATATTTAACATTGCATCCAGAGTTAAATTTGCCCGATCCTGAGGCGACGGCGCGGGTTTTTATTGGCTCTCTGGTATATTTCCAGTTAACGCAGGAGATGATGCACGGTAGAGATATTATCCCAATGGAGCGCGATCGAGTAATCGATGCTCTGCTGCACTTGATTTTGCGATCGCAGTCAAATCCCTAAGTGCGATCGAATATTGATGGGAAGATGGGGCGATCGGGTTAATGTTTGAGATTTTGAGTAGTCGCTTTCCATCTCGCTTTTCCCCCATCATTGGAGCTTTAAAACTTTGCTGTCAACGGGAGCATCTGAGTTTTACATTTATAGTAGTGCGAGCGTCCCCGCTCGCGATTGGTAGAATACGCGAGCGGGGACAGCACTATAATAAAAAAATGCTTTTTGCAAACCTGAGATGCTCCCGCTGTCAACTGTCAACGAAGAGGGCGGGCACGGGGGCACCGCCCCTACAAATGTCAACTGTCAACCAATCTTTCCCTCAATTGAGCATCTGATAAATGTGGCAGTTGTTCCACAAACAAAGTCAATTCTGCCACAGGCAAAGCCAATAAATTAGTCACCGCCTGGGGCAGAATATCCTGCAAGTTAGTAACAAACATTTTCAAGACACTTTCAGCCAACAACTTGACCGCTTCTTCCCGCCCCGATTCATCGACTGTCAGCATCGATATTGCCAGCAACAAAACCGTAAAATCCGCAGCAAACAACTTTGAGATTGGAGATAGAAAAACCGTCATTTTCGGGCTTAATTCTCCAAATCTAACTCGCAGAAAATTTTCTAAAATTAACCGCTGTTGTTCTTGTCTGCCTCGTTCGAGTCCTTGTTCCAGCCCTCGTTCTAGCCCTTGTTCTCGCCCTTGTTCTAATCCTTCTTCCCTAGCTTGTTGCTGTGCAGCTTGTATTTGTTCTCTAAAAAGTGGTGCGATCGTCATAATTAACTCCTGCTCTTCTGGCTCTAATTCCTGTGGGATATCAGTCACTAAATTTGACTGTAACCGATACAATAATTCTAGCGCGATAATCCGCAACGGATCGTTTGTGGCTAAAGCGCTCAATTGGGCGATCGCCCTTTCCTGCACTTTCCCTTTGCCCAAAATCCTCAACCACAGAGTTTCGGGAGTTTCCGGCAACTGGTGAACAGCCACAATTGCCGATCGCAAAGATTCCCCCAAAAAATAGATTCCCTGCATCCAATTCTCTGTATCTGGTGTCGCATTAAAGCCATCTACCAATGCTTTCGATGCTGTCGGTGTCAAAATCCACAGTTTGGGTAACTGAGCGTCATCATAGCGAGTATTTTCTCTTCTAAACTTTCGCTCCAATTCGCCTCGCACGTCCAATAATTTGCCCAAACAGCTACAAATTTCGCTGGGGTTTGCCGGATTGCGAAACGGCTCAAAAATAGCAGTCGTACCCGCCATTTTTCCCAACAATCCTAGATTTTCGGAGTATTCGGGAATTGCGGTTCCAGGAGTGAAGTAAACATCGATTTCTCGGACTTCGCTCGTCACATCGCGACCGACATTCACCGTTCCGAGAGGGGACAGCAATTCTTCCAGAAATTCTTTAGCAAAGCGATCGTGAATAAATCGCGTCATAGAAATTACGATTAACTTTATCCGTTAATAATAGCAGATGTGGGATATTTATTTACAGTAGTTCTCAGAAATATGAGGTACGTTGTTGGGCTTTAGCCCTCTTATTTTCGTTTAAGTGATATAGCATTTATGAATGATTGATATAAATTTTTAGGGGTAGCGCCCCCGTACCTACGCCCTATCTATCGCGCAATCGAGTTCGGGAAGAACCCCTACAAAAGTTACACAAATAATTTAGGATTGCTATATTTATCAACGAAGTGGGAGGAGAAAGGACTGAAGTCCTAACTACAAACTTTTTTGATTTCTCGCCGATCGCGCGGGCGACAGGGATTTCCCATACAAATAAAGCCGGCTGGCATATTTTTAAACACGCTGCTGCGAGCTCCGATTAACGCATTTGCACCGATCGCAACACCAGGGCCAATAAAACAATCGGCGGCAATCCAAACGCCGTTATTAATGATAACAGGTGCTGTTATTAACCCAAAGGCTGGGTCTTGGGGGTCATGAGTGCCGGTGCAGAGGTAACTTTTTTGGGAAATGACGCAGTGTTCGCCGATCGCAATTCGATCCAAACTGTACAATACAACATCATCCCCAATCCAGCTATAATCGCCGATTTCAATTTTCCAGGGATAGGTAAAACGAGCCGTAGGGCGGATAATTACCCCAAAACCGATTTTCGCGCCAAATAACCGCAGCAACCCGCTTCTGATGCCGTTAAAAGGGTGTGGAGTGAGCGGAAATACGATCGCCTGTACGAACCACCAAACCAAAATTAGCCAACCAGGCCTTCCGCGATCGAAATTTGATTGATCGTACTTCCGCAAATCAATTAAAGATTCGCCTGTTAAAATATTTGGTTGGTTGTCGCTAGTTGGATGATAATTGATTGCAGGATTTGCGGAATTGGCGATCGGATGCGGCGGTTCCGGGTCAGGAGTTGGCGTATAATGAGTCATCTAATATTTAATTGAAAATCGAGTTTAACTTTAAGGACTGCTGCATGACATCTCCAGTTAAGGACAATTTTAACTCTGAAAACACGAAGGATCTCGCACACAGCCAAAATCCAAATCCCAGCATTCCCAAAGTGCGACTTTTACAAACAGCTTTAATACTGCTTAGCAGCTTTTTTGTAGCAGAGTTAATCGCCGCCATCAATTCTCACAGTTTATCCCTATTGGCAGATGCGGGTCACGTTTTATCAGATGTAGCAGCTTTAGCGATAACTTTGACAGCCACTTGGTACTCGTCACGACAAAGAAGTAAATCGGTGGATTGTGCGATCGCCCGATCGGCAATTCCTGCCCGCCCAGAAATCATTGCTGCTTTAGTTAATAGTATCAGTTTAGTGGCGATCGCCCTGTGGATTGCAGCAGAGTCGATCGCCCGCTTGCTGTCCCCAACTCCCGAAGTAGAAGGGCTTCCGATGTTAATTACCGCAATAGTCGGTTTAAGCGTCAACTCAATCAACGCTTGCTGCTTGCATTCCTGCTGTCACGGCGACTTGAACCTCAAAAGCGCCTTTTTGCACGCAGTCGCCGACATATTTTCGTCGGTTGGAGTAATTTTAGCGGCGATCGCCGTGGCGTGGCTGCATTGGAATTGGGCGGACGGCTTAATCAGCTTGCTAGTATCGGCATCAATTATTTTATTAACCCTACCATTGCTGATTGAAAGCATCCAATTGTTGCTGGGAAAAGTATCAGTAATATCCGCAGTTCAAGAACCTTGCGACTGCGAAAGAATCAGCGCAGAGAAATTGCTTTTCCCATCCCTCGAAGAACTGATTAAATGATGCCTTTCATCTGCGTTCATCAGCGTTTATCCGCCACCATCTGCGGTTAAGATCCAAAGAAACCGGGTTTTTTTCCGAATCTGTGGGCTGTAACGAAGTCTGTCGCAAAAACCCGGTTTCTGGCCAGCCACCCATCAAAATCAATAGCCGTTGTTTTTTCGTTGGATTTACGTTAGGATATAAGAAAGAGGTTAAACTATGCAAATTACAAATAAAAAATTTAGGTTACGAAGCGGTGCAAATTGGACATCATTTGAGAAGTTTCGTTTGAAAGGCGCAGAAGCACTCAGTTCGATCGCCAATGGTGTCATTGCTACCCTCCAGACAAAAACAGGACAGTACCGCATTATTGAGGAAAATGACTTTCAAGCAATGTATGGACTGGCCCGTGATGTCGATCGGCTAAGGGGAGGATTGCGTATCGTTGTTTTGGCTGTGCGGGCGGCACAAAAACACCCCGATCCAGAGAATCTGAATTTACTTGCTGAAGCAGTTGCTATGCTGGGAGATATGCCTGAGCTTCCAACCCGCAATAGTTTTGATCGATTAGTTCCAGAGAATTTCGACTTGGATGAAGATGATGAAGTGATGCTCGATCCTGATGAAATTGAGCGTCCTTTGGAATCTGAGAGTGCGATCGACAATAGGATAGATTAATTGTGATGGCTGTAGCAAATAATGAGCCTAACAATCTAGAAACTCTTGAAAATCAGCTTCGCGAACTTTCTCACGACGATCGAGTTTTCACAATTATTCAGGACTTTGCCGATCGACTTGGTAAGACAAAAGACCGTCAGAAAGTTTTCGGAGCAGAGGGAGCGCTGGTGCGTCAGCCCATTGAGTATCGGGATATGCTAGCAAGAGGTTTGGTTGGCGACGATGAGGATGCCTTCGCCCTTTTGCAGGGAGATATTGTTAGTAGTGACGCTGGCTACTTCTTGGGAGAACGTATTACTGACATGAAGTTTGCTGTTGCAAGCTCAACCTGTGACCTTGTTCAGGGCCGCCGCGATTATGCCTCACTGCTGCGATTGCAACCAATTTTTTCTGACGATCCTGATGCAAAGCAACTCCTCGGTGAACTGCTAAAGTTCAAATCGACTAAGCGAATGTATCTTCCACCATTACCAGGGGACTCTCGCAATGTGGTGGGCAATGCTGTCATATTTGATGGCATTATACAGATACGCCTTGATGATTTGCTGTTAGCGACACGGCACGCCAGCCTAAGTCTTGTCGGGTGGAGAATATTTGGTTCTCTTGTTCGGACAATTATGGTGCGAGCTGGTGCTGGCGAAACAGAAATGCGATCGAAAGCCTAACAGCTAAATAGAGTGTTTACAGTATAGAAACTAAGAAAAATATTGACAAGTTGCAATATTTTGTTATCTCTTAGTCCCCGTAGGCAGACTTTGTTTGTGTAGTTTGACCTCGAAAAAAGAGACTGAGTGGAAGTTTGCAGAAATCAGGGCTGATACTTTGAAGGTTATACGCAATGGAAATAGCTATGAACAATGATGCAGCAAATAAAACTTCACAAACCTATTTAGATTTTTGGTTGGAAATCTTACAAGCAATTTTAGAAGGCAATGATACTCCCCAAGGATTTTACCCAATATTAGCAGCAAATCAAGACAAACTAAATGAGGAGTTTAGGATCTTATGGCGAGACTGGACAACAGCAATTATAGACACAGAAGATTATCCAGAAGCTTTAATAATTACTGATATTGTTAGCAATTTTAGTAGCTTAATCAAAGAGTTCCCTTTAGGCAACAGAGCCCAGAACATAGAAATTTCTATTACAGGTCTTGAGATGACGCAAAAAATTTATAGCCGTGAGGTATTTCCTTTAAACTGGGCAAGAAATCAGCATAATTTGGGCAATGCTTATAGGGATAGAATTTTCGGCGATGAAACAGAAAATATCAAACAAGGATTAGCATTTTATCACAATGCCTTAGAAGTTTTCACCCCTGAAGAGTTTCCTGAAGATTGGGCAAGAACTAAAAATAATCTGGCAATGGCTTACGCTCAAAGGATTAGAGGGAAAAAAGCATATAATCAAGAGTTGGCGTTTGCCAATTATCAAGATGCCTTAGAAGTTTATAGCCGTGAGGCATTTCCCCGACAATGGGCAATGATTCAAAATAACTTAGTAGAGAACTCCATAAAAAAATCGAAAAATAAGGCGTATAATGGGGAAATAGCAATTAAATATTGCCAATCTGCCTTACAAGTTGTTACCCGTGAAGAGTTTCCCCTAGATTGGGCAAATATCCAACATAACCTAGCAGCCATTTATCTCTTCATAAGTAATGGTGAAAGACTAGATTACTTAGAAATAGCACTCACTCATAGCCAAGAGGCTTTACAAGTTTTCCTTCGTGAAAAAAATCCTTATGAATGGGCATTTACTCAACGTACTTTAGGATTTATTTACAAAGAAAAGGGTGAAATTAAATCTGCTACTGAATGTTTGCAATTGTCTCTAGAAATTTTCACTCCTGCATTGTTACCCAGAGAATGTTTTGGCTCTGCTCTATTGTTAGGTGACACTGCTTTTATTACTCAAAACTGGACAGTAGCTATACAAGGTTATGAAAAAGCCATAGAAGCAGTAGAAAAACGTCGCGAATGGGCAACCAACGAAGCAGCCCGTCAAGAAATCCAATCGGATGCCATAGATGTCTACATCAAAATGGTGCAAGCCTGCATCAATGACGGACAAATTGAAAAAGCCCTCGAAACCGTCGAACGCAGCAAATCTCGCAACTTAGTCGAACTACTAGCAAATTCTGAACTTGAACCCAAAGGTGCTAGTGATTCACTAAAACAGGATTTACGCAGGCTAAGAAGAACCATTTCATCAATACGCCAATTACTAGCCCAAACAGATAATAAAAGCACTTTTAATCGCGACAGTTTCCAGGGATTTCGTGGCAGCGAAACATCCAGCCTCACCCATGAGTATATCGATCGACAACGCCAACTCCTGCAAGAATATCAGCGCCAACTCGATGAAGTCTTCGCCAAGTGTCAGAAACTAGATCCCGCCTTCACCCTTACTCAAGAAGTCAAACCTATTACCGTTGCCGAAATCCGCGATTTGATTGACTCCCACACCGCTATTTTAGAGTGGCATATTGGCACAGACAGTTTCCAAATATTCATCGTCACCCAGTCAAATTTGGAAGTTGTGCAGTTTGACAAAGCCAAATTAGAAAAGCTGGAAGCGTGGAATCAGCAGTATCTCGGAGCCTTATTTAACGACACCGAAACCTGGCAAGATAATCTTTCCAAGTGGCTGAGTAGTCTTTCCCAGATATTGCGCCTCAATGAAATTCTCAATCATCCCGCCCTAGACAATTGTGACTCCCTGATTTTAGTTCCCCACCGCTATTTGCATCTATTTCCCCTTCATTCCTTATCCGTCAGCCAACAAACTTGGTTGCGATTTAACCAAGAAACTTTGCATCTCCAACCCCCCGCCAACCCTTGTCTGCTAGATTGCTTCAAAAAAGGCGTGCGATACGCCCCCAGTTGTCAACTCCTGCAACAGGTACAACAACGAAAACGTCCAGCCGCCGATACCCGCACCCTTTTCGCCATCCAAAACCCTACCGAAGACCTTGCCTATACTGATATAGAAGTAGAAGTCATCAAACAGGCCTTTAAACCCGCCGACATTTTAAGCAAACAACAAGCCACCAAAACCGCCCTCATCGACAACCTCGAAACCCTCGCCCAAGCGCACTACGTCCACTTTTCCTGTCATGGTTCCTTTGATTTCCAGACACCCCTAATTTCATCCCTAATCCTAGCAGGAGCGATGGAATCAACAGACTCACCCAACCCCACCGGGCAAAAATCCCTCCGATTGCGTTCCGGGGGACAAGCCAACCCCGCCAAATGCCTAACTCTGCAAGACATCTTTGCTACACTGAACTTACCTAAATGTCGCCTCGTCACCCTCTCCGCTTGCGAAACCGGGTTGACAGACACAAGCAAGCAGAGTGATGACTGTATTGGCTTGGCTACAGGCTTTTTGTATGCTGGTAGTCAGGGGGTACTCTCCAGTTTGTGGTCAGTTGATGACTTCGCCACCGCCTATCTAATGATTAAATGCTACGAAAATCTGGCAACCGCTGATATGGCTGTAGCCCTGAATACTGCTCAAATTTGGCTGCGAGATGCTACCCAATCTAAATTGCTAGAATGGATTGGCGAATTAAAATTAGATTCAGAGTCAACCCAACATATCAAAGGTTTTCTTGAAACTTACGATGCTGACGAAACACCATTTGAAAGCCCAGTTTTTTGGGCTGCGTTTTGCGCTATAGGAAACTAAAAATTATGACTACAAACCCTCTCTTATTAGCTTTCCCAAACTTTGTGAAAAGCGAACCCATTGAAATAGACTGTTTAAGAGAATTGGATCAAGCCTTAGAATCCCTCAGTAGCGAACCTTCACAAAATATAGAGCAAACTCTGAATGAATGGTTACGCAACAAAAAAAATATCAGAGAACAGCTAAGGAAGTTTGCACTAAATAACAAAGAAGTTACTAAAGTTAAACCTCAACAACCCAAAACCGGGGTCACTAACGTTTTTGAAGAATTAAGCGAAGCAGTAAAACAAAAACTCGAAAAACTCGAAAAAGGTAAATAACTTTTATGTCTCCTCCTAAAATCTATGCACCGAACATTCATTTGTTTGCCTATCAGTTGCGAAAAGAATCGGAACCTCAAAAAAATAATCTCCAAGAACTATTTAAGAAAAGCGAAAATATCTTAAAAGAATTCGGGATTAATCAAACACTCGATATCCAAGACAAACCCGGATATCGAGTTGAACTTTCTGCTCAACAAACCGAAGATGATGCCTCCATTTTCTTTGAAAAGTGGTCGGATTCCCCCATCACGGGCATTGCGTATCCCGTCCGAATTCACGACACTTTTGCCTTAGCATTAAATGTCCGCCGTCCCGAAAAAAACGAACAGGGAATTAAAACTTCCGACGTAGATATCGACTGTTTTGAACGATTGCATCCTAGCGACTGCTGGATGCCAAGCCAAGTTAATGCTTCGCTTGGTCAAACATTATTGTTAACTCTTTGGTACACTCCAGAGAAAACTTGGCAATTTTGGAACTCAAGAGAAGACCAAAAAAAGCTGAAATCTTTGGCGGATAAATGCTTGCGAGCTTTTATTCCTGAAAACTTAGAGACTCCTCCATTTTACCGATCGGGTGAATTATTTGGTAGTCCCATTTTTGAGTATGGTATTGCCGATGAGTTAGAAAATTATTGTCACGTTTTAGTTTGGATATTCGTCACTCCTGAAACCGACACAAAATTACAAGAAGAATACCCGAATTTAGTTGATATTTTTTGCTATCGCCATAAAATTACCCAGGCATATAAATTAAGTCGCTCTGTCTATAAAGTCCTTTCGCATAGCTATAAAGCAGTAAAAGCCGAAATAGCTATTGTTGAAAGTTTGCCAGATAATAAGACTTTAGATGCGAGTAATTTAGAAGACTTAAAAAAGACCCTTAACCGCATTCCCAGCCTTAATCTTAGTTATGTTGAGTTAATCAGAGACTTGAATAACTACCGCCTCCCCCTTAAAATCAATCTTCAAAATTATGAAAGAGAGCTCAAGCTGATACAAAAAAAATACCCACAAGAAGATTTAAGTTTTTTGGAAAATTTTGCAGATGAAAAAGCTCATATTTTTCAAGAGCAAATTCAAGCAGACTTGGACTATTTTGCAAATGGATCGGATTTACTAGAAAAAGCTTTAAATGCTATCCGAGGACGGGTGGAGATTGAGCAAGCAGAACGCGATCGCGAATTACAAAATACAATTCAATCAGTAGGTACTGGTATCGGCGTAGGAGTAGGCGTTGCCGGTACGATCGCCAGCAGCTTCACCCTGGCTGTAGACAAAGTAGACAAAAGTTGGGCTTTACCATCTCGCGAACACCTGTTGCTATGGCCGCATCCCTTCTTTGGTGCTATTTTAGTTAGTTGCTTGTTCGGTGGAGCCTTCGGATGGGTTGCTTGGGCGATCGCCCGTAAAGTGATAAAATCATCATCTCAGCCAAAAACTGTATCTGGTTCCCAAAGTGCAGCAGTTAATCGTAGGTTGCCGGAAGCGGACTAAAAAACGCGGCGGTTAGAAACCGCAGCTCTACAAACGAAGAAACCCGGCGGTTGGAAACCGCGGCTATACAAACAATGTCCGCCTCCGCGGACTAATACAAAAATTCGGCTTAAATATCCATTTATTTCTTAGTCTGCGGAGGCAGACTTCGTTTTTGTAGTAGCGGTTTCAACCGCCGAATCACTTATAACTGGAGGCGACAATGCAGTCTCGGGTTCTGCCACATTTAACTGACCGCCGCAACAGCGCAACTCGTAAAGTTTTGCATTAATTTGATACTCGTACTGACTTAATAACCTTGCATAAATATAGCCAGCTTTTCCATCTAAAAAACCGCGCTGAATGAAGTAAAATAAAATAAATCGCAGCATTGGCTTAAAAGGCAGCCTCACCCAAACTTTTTTGAGAAATCGCTTCTGCTGTACTGCATCTCCAAATAGGTGGGCGCCAATAGTGCCGCTGTCGTCGCGGCCTTCAATAATATTGTAATAAACGCGGGCTTCCCAATTTGAATAGCGGTTGTGCCGTTCTATCCAGTGAAATAAATCGCGGTAATCTTCGTGGATCATGTCGTGTTTTAAGTAGCCGACTTGACCTGCTAAAATGACGTGTTCGTGCACTTCGTTGTCGCCGGTATTGGGGACGGATTCGGTGCCGAGATTTTCGTAGCGACCTTTTTGATGCTTGAACAAACGCAAATTCCAGTCGGGATATCGGCCGCCGTAACGCAGCCATTTACCTAAAAAGAATACTTTGCGGTTGAGGTAGTAGCCGTCAAAATTTGGGTCTTGGATGACTTGGGCTATTTCGTCCCAAAGTTCCGGGGGGATGCGTTCGTCGCAATCGACAATTAAAACCCATTCGTTGCGAAAGGGCAGGTTGTCCAAAGACCAATTTTTCTTTTTCGGCCAGCGGTTGTCAAAATAGAATTGCACGACTTTGGCACCGCTGCTGATGGCAATTTCTACCGTGCGATCGCTACTTTGGGAATCAACCATGAAAACTTCATCCGCCCTGGCAATGCTGGCCAGACACGCAGGTAGATTGAGTTCTTCGTCTTTTGCCGGAATGAGAACTGAAACCGGAATCTTGGATGAACTAGATGTCATAATCGAGTGCTTGAACCTGAATGCGGTCGAGTTATTGTGGATGAAGTGCGATCGGCATGGTAGCGCCGACGACTTTAACAGCGAGGGATATTGCCTATAGCCTAATGCCTGCTGGTCGATTTCGGTAGAAAAATCAGGCCCCGAAGGGCTGCACTCAAATAACCGATTTGACCCCAAGCAAAAACAAAATTTTCAAAGCGCAGTCCCGGATCTCTAATGTATTTAAAAGACTTGTAGACACCCCTCAGTATTCTTTCCCCCCCCCGCCCAAGCTGAGCAATACCTGCTCGATCGGACAATTGTTCCCGATAACACTCGCTGATGCCTTGCCACCAACCCCGATCGAGAAACCAAGCTTGCTTGAGCCTTTCTACAGCCACATTGTGCAGAACCAGGGCCTCGGGCAGATAAACCACTTGCCAGCCTAACTCTAATGCTAATTCTGTCGCGCGCAATTCTTCATTTGACAACAACTTTTTGCCGATTCTACCGAGTTTGACATCGAAGCCACCAATTTGTTCGAGAAAAGCACGCCGGATCGAGTAGTTTACACCCCTGGGAGTTAAACCGGCAGCAGTTACGTACTGGCAAGTATCCCCTAAATCGTAAACTCCCAAGTTTTGGGCCAATCCGGGCGATAGCCACTCGGGCGGGGAGACTCCACAAGGCCACAGCAAGTTAACTTTACCGCCGGCTACCGCTAGTTTTTGATTGCTTTGATAGGCGGCGTGCAGCACTCTAAGCCAATTCGGCTCAGCAATAGCATCGTCGTCGAGATAAGCTAATATTTCGCTGTTAGCTTCCTTAGCGCCGGTGTTTCGCGCTACTGACAGACCGATTTTGGGTTCCCAGACATACTTGAGGCGGCCGTCGGAGAGTCTTGCTTCCACCACCTCGCGAGTGCGCGAAGTAGAACTTGTGGGGCTGGCATAATCGTTAGAACCGTTATCCACTACTACTATTTCAAAGTTATCGGGAAAATCCTGTACCAGCAAGCTGTCGATCGCCCCAGCTAAATAGCTGGCGCGATTGTGAGTGCAAATTATCGCTGATATCTGAGGATTTTTCATAAATAACAGTTTGGGAAATATTGGGATTCGCGATCGACTGACTCCGATCTTGTCTCATCAATGCTATTATCGCTTAAAAAGCATTTGGTAGTTGGCATTTTAAATCATAATTGATAATTTGTAATTGGTAATTAGTAATTGGCAATTTGTCATTAATAATTGGCAATTGTGTTTAATCTTTCGTAAAGATGTAGTTACAAATAAACACGCTTATGGGAGGGCTGGTTTTGCATCGATCGACAGGAGGAGCATCCCATTTTTGCTTTCAGATCGCGGAAAGTTGCATCAGAATAATATATTTGGATCGCAGCAGTGCGAGCGTCTCGCTCGCGAACGAACCCTGCCGCGAGCGAGACGCTCGCACTGCCTAAAAAACCCTTTTTACCAAATTGGGATGCTCCTGTAACAGTTGACAGTTGATGTAGGGGCGGTGCCCCCGTGCCCGCCCTCTTGGTTGACAGTTAACCAATAACCAATAACCAATAACCAATAACCAATGACTAAAATAATCTTAGTAACTGGGCCTGCTCGAAGTGGTAAAAGTGAATGGGCCGAAACTCTGGCCACGGCTTCGGGAAAACAAGTAATCTATGTGGCTACTGGCATGGTTGATGAAACAGATTTGGAGTGGCTGCGCCGCCTCGAACAGCACCGAAATCGCCGTCCGGTTCATTGGAAAACTCTCGAAGTACCGATCGACTTACCGACAGTTATCCGCACTGGTAAACCCTCGGATTGCTTGTTAATTGATTCCCTCGGAACTTGGACGGCGAATCTTTTAGAACAAGAAGCCACACTTTGGACTGCTGCACAGCAAGATTTGCTAGCGAGTTTGAAGTCAACTGCGGCCGATGCAATTTTTGTAGGAGAGGAAACCGGATGGGGTGTTGTGCCTGCTTATCCGGCGGGGCGGCTGTTTCGCGATCGCCTCGGCACTCTCGTCCGTCACATCGGGGCGATCGCCGATACTGTTTATCTCGCCACCGGAGGTTACGCCTTGAACCTGTCCGCTTTGGGTACGCCGCTACCGCCCGCCAAGAATTAACAGACGGAAGCCCGATCGACTTGGGGAGCAAAAAGCTCCGTTTGCCCGCAGACAATTTTAACTAAAAATCAGCTATAATTACAATTAAGCTCGAAAACTCAAAAATCACATCAATCACTCCAAAAAAATACTCGCGCCCAGCAACCAGCACAACAATTTGACAGCGAAAATAGTCAGTTTTTGAAAGAATGTCAAATATCAAATGTCTCTTGAGATAGAACTCGAATTTAAAGTTTAAAGTCTAAAATTACCAATGAATTGCAGGATTGAGTAAAAGCTATGGCATCAGAAAGTGAAGTCAGAAAATATATTGCTTACTGGTTTCAGTTAGGCAAAAAAGTATTTATTCGCAACGGTTCCGAAGCGCTGCTGCCCAAATCGGTAATTGCGGGCGATCGCTACAGCAGCGAATTTGAAGAATGCTGGCAAAAAATCATCTCCTCCGACAGCGGAGACTCCTACCTGCAAGGCACCAACGAAACAATTGCCGAACTGCTGACACCAGCATGGGAAATCAGTCCCTGCGCGCGCTGTGCCATGCCCGTGGTGTTCCAACAAACCGGAATGCCGCCAGAGTGCTGTCCTTGTTTCGACTTAGCCAACTGGCCCGATGCCGAAATGCCCCAACCCCGATCGCCCGTCAGCACCAAATTGCAACTTTCCAGCATTTGCGATCGACTCCTCAGAACCGGTGGGGAGTGAAGAGGGAGAGAGGGTGAGAGGGGGAGAATGGGAGAATGGGAGAGGGGGAGAATGTGAGAGGGGGAGAAATGGGGTTTTTCGCCCAAACAAGCGTTACAACCTTGGATACTCCACTACAAAACCCGATTTCTTTAGTCCTTTGCCAACTGTCAACTGCCAAAATGACAACTGTCAACTGTCAACTGTCAACTGTCAACTGCCAACTCTATCTCACAGTAGTGGCAAGAAGGCCACAAATTGTTACAATGTCTTTACAATGCTTCACACTAGGTCTGAGTTTATGGATGTCAAGACGGTATCGCCAGCCTCCCCAGTAACTTACTCAAATTCAGGGACTCACGCTGCACTCGGCAATAATCTCAAAGAGGTAGAAACACTTCCCCTGCAAGCAGTACAAGTAGAAATAGAAAGTCCCGCAGCGACTCCCGAACCGCTCAAATCAGCCAAAGATATCGCTTATGAGTTGGCAGGAGAAGCTGTGCGCTACGATCCAGTTGCGATCGCAGCCGAGTATCGCAATCGCCCCCTGCAAGTCTGGAGACGGCTGTCAAGCGTGGTTTGGACATTTTTTAGCTTTGCCTTCAGTTTGTGGTGGGACAAAAAGAGAGGCCGCACCGCAGCCAACGAAAAGCGCCGCGCCGCCCGCCTGCGAGAAATTCTGGGCCAACTCGGCCCAGCTTTCATCAAAATCGGACAAGCACTCTCAACTCGCCCTGACTTAGTACCGCCAGCATATTTAGAAGAATTAACCACGCTGCAAGACCAATTGCCAGCGTTTCCCAACGAAGTAGCATATCAATTTATACAAGAAGAATTGGGCGCACACCCCAAGGATATTTACGCCGAAATTACCGCAGATCCGATCGCAGCAGCATCCCTCGGACAAGTCTATAAAGGCAAACTCAAAACCGGCGAAACCGTCGCCATCAAAGTGCAGCGACCCGGTTTAGCCGAAAACATCGGCTTAGATATTTACATCCTGCGGCGCGTCGCAGTTTGGGCGCAAAACAACTTCAAAATAATTCGCAGTGACCTCGCCGGAATTATGGACGAGTTGGGCGAGCGCATTTACGAAGAAATGGACTACACCCACGAAGGACAAAATGCCGAACGCTTTGCCGAACTCTACGGGAATCTGAAGGATATTTACGTTCCCAAAATCTACTGGGAATATACCCGCCGCCGCGTCTTGACCATGGAGTGGATTACCGGCATCAAACTCACTAATTTAGAAGCCGTCAAGGCTCAAGGAATCGACGCTCCTTACTTAATTGAAGTGGGGGTGCAGTGTTCTCTCAGACAGCTTCTAGAACACGGTTTCTTTCACGCTGACCCGCATCCCGGCAATCTTTTGGCAACTCCTGACGGTCAGTTGGCTTATCTCGATTTCGGGATGATGAGCGAAGTCAAACCTTATCAGCGGTACGGCTTGTTGGAAGCTGTGGTGCATTTGGTAAACCGCGACTTTGAAGGTTTGGCCAGAGATTACGTAAAGTTGGAATTTTTAACGCCAGACACCGATTTGACGCCAATTATTCCGGCTTTGGCTGGGGTATTTAACAATGCTTTGGGTGCTAGCGTTGCGGAACTCAATTTCAAAAGCATTACTGACGAACTTTCGGCGGTGATGTACGAGTATCCTTTCCGAGTTCCAGCTTACTACGCGCTGATTATTCGATCGCTCGTTACGCTAGAAGGGATTGCGATTAATGTCGATCCAGAATTCAAAGTGCTGAGCAAAGCTTATCCTTACGTAGCAAAACGGCTGTTGAGCGACCCTGCACCGGAATTGAGAGCATCCCTACAAGATTTATTGTTCAAACAAGGCGAATTCCGCTGGAATCGCTTAGAAAACTTGCTGAACAATGCCCGCGAAAGCGACGATTACGATGTCAGCAAAATCCTCAACCAAGCGTTAGAGTATTTATTTTCGCAAAGAGGAGATTATATTCGCGATCGCATTGTTGCTGAATTGGTGAAAAGTCTCGACACACTTTCGAGCAATGCTGTTGCTAACGCCAAAGCAGTTGTCGGCGAATGGTTTGGAGTCAAAGCAAGTTTACCTGTAGTTTCACAAACCGAACAAAAAAACTTAGAGCACATCAAGCGGATTTGGGATATTTTGCAATCAACTCCGGGTTTTGATGGCATGAAAGTATTGCAACTACTGCCACAGTTGTTGGTGAAACCAGAAGTGCAGAATATGGGCCAGCAAGTCGTCGGCGGCTTAGCTCAAAGAGCAGTTGCTAGGTTGATCCGCGAGTTTTTACTTTCCGAGAAACCCGCAGCTATTCCTGAAAATGGCAGCTATTCTCATACTTCGCCTCAGTTGTCTTTGCCGGCGGCGAAGTAGTTAGATCGGGAGATCGAAAAAATCAGATAAAAAAAGGTACGTAGTTGCGCTTTAGCGCTCTTTCCGGATCTCAGAAAGAGGGCTAAAGCCCAACAACGTACCTTTTTGTGTATCGCGCTCTTTATGATATCAGGAAAGAGGGCTAAAGCCCAACAACGTACCTTTTTTGTGTATGGCGCTCTTTATAATATTAGGAAAGAGGGCTCAAGCCCAACAACGTACCTTTTTTGTATTTAGATTTTAACTGAAATATTGTTGGATAAATGCTTGCAGTTGTCGGAGCTCGCAAGCTTCGGCAAGACGAATCAATTCTCTGGCAAAGGCAGCCCGGTTATCATCTTGAAGTTGTTCTGCAATTTCGATAATGCCGTCAAGTTCTCCATTTTGTGCTAGCTCAAATAGTTCGTTTAAAATTTCGGTTGCAGGTGGCTGAATTGACTCTGTTGCAACATCAGCATTCTGGTTTTGATTGTTATTGGTGTCGTAAATCCAATCCAGTTGCAGATGTTTTTGCATTAGTTCGAGTAAGGTATCAGCTTCTATGGGTTTAGGCAAAAAGTCAGTTCCTCCAGCTTCCAGACTCTTGTGGCGATCGCTTTCAAATACGCTGGCAGAGGAGACGATAACAATCGTTTCTTTGAGTTGGGGATAAGTCTGTAGCTTCCGCAAGAACTCATACCCATCCATCACAGGCATACTTAAATCGGTAATAATTAAATCTGGTGAAGTGTTGAGAGTTTGTTCAATTCCTTCGAGTCCGTTGCTGGCTTCAACGATTTCAAAACCGATCGGTTCTAAAAGATTGAGTAAAACCGAGCGATTTTCCCAAGAGTCATCAATAACGAGAATTTTGTGTTTTTTGCCTTGATATCCAGCGATCGCCCGTTGGTGAGATACTTTCGCAACGGATGCCGAATTGTCGGCGACGGGGAGTTCTACTTCAAAGGAGAAGGTGCTGCCTTCACCGGAGATACTGGCGACGCTAATTTCACCGCCCATGATCGAAACAATTTTGTGGCTAATTGCGAGTCCTAAACCTGTGCCTTCAGCTTGCTTTTGGGTATCACCAACTTGTTCAAAGGGCAGGAAAATCTTCTCGATTTCTTGCGGGGTCATGCCAACTCCGGTATCTTGAATGTGAAAGCGAATCTTTTTTCCAACAGATTCAACTTTGAAGGTGACACCGCCGCGATCGGTAAATTTAATCGCATTTCCCAGTAGGTTAATCAAAACTTGACGGAGGCGTTTTTGATCTGCAAAAACTCCCACAGGCAAGCCTTTTTCCGCTTTAAACTCAAAGTAAATCCCTTTTTCTTCGGCACGGATGCGGTGGATTTCGACGACACTTTGCAGGAAGGAAGGTAGGTGCAAAGGTGCGGGATTCAGTTCGAGTTTTCGGGCTTCGATTTTGGAAAGATCCAATATATCGTTAATCAGGGTGAGCAGGTGAGAGCCACACTGGTAGATGATGTTGACGCCGTTGCTTGCTTTCGGGGTGAGGGGTTCGCTGCGTTGCAGGATTTGGGTGTAGCCGAGAATTCCGTTGAGGGGTGTCCGCAATTCGTGACTCATGTTGGCTAAGAATTCGCTTTTGGCTTGATTGGCAAATTCGGCTGTTTCTTTCGCTCGCTGAATATCTAGGTTGGCTTGTTGAATTTCCTGAAACTTATCTTGCAGGGCTAAAGCCATCAGTTGGAAGTTATTGGACAGGGTGTTTATTTCGCTGATGGAACTGTTGGGAATTTGCAGCGATTGTTGTTCTGTAAGTTTATCGGGTAAATTGTTGGTAATGTTGGCAAGTTCCAGCAAGGGTTTGACTAGACTGCTACTAATAGATTTTGCCAGAAGCGGGGCGAGAATTGCGATCGCCATGAGAATCGCGAAGCTTTTGGTATAAATTCTATCGAACACTGCTAAATGGGAGGCGCTGGGTTGTTCGATCGCAATTATCCCAGAAAAATCACCGCCAACAGCAGTTTTATGCACGTAAAATGACTTTCTCCAGCGCATAACCTTAGGCGTGTTGGGGAGGTTCGGTATCCAAATATTGGTGTTTTGATTCAACGGATTAATTTCACCATTCCCATCTTTATCAAAGGGTTGCGCTTCCTTGAGATCCTTGCGAGTGGTGACAATAACGCGATTTTCGCGATCGAGCAAACTCACCATTCGAGTCGATCCGGCTTGACTGGAGAGCAACAGTTGTTTTAATTTGTTGGTGTCAACTTCTGCAAAAACTTGACCTACCAGGTTGTTATCCCGGAAAATGGGTACTGTTTGCGCGATCGTCGGCGAGTTTGACAGCGTAACGAGATCGGAGAGCACGGGTTGTTTGGCTGTCAGTAAAGCCTGCAATGGCAAACTATCGAGCTTTGTGACTGAATTGCGATCGGTATTTTGGACAGTAGTGGAATTCAGAATTTGCCCGTTGGTGTCTGTAATGTAGAGATTGCTGAACCCTGGAAGAGTCGATCGAGCTATTTGAATTTTTTCCTGCATCTGTGAAGCATCCAACAGATTGCTATCCTGAACATTAGATGCCAGTTTTTGTAGCTTCTCCAGACTTTGCCGGTGCCACTCCTGTAAATCCGTACTCACAACTTGTCTGCTGTTTTCTAGCTGGCCTAGAAGATTTTTTTGTTGAACATTAGTAGCATCGTGACAGTTCCAAATAGTTAATACCAATGCTGGTAGCAAGACAAAAGCTACCAGCAAATTGAGAAGAGTTTGTTCAAAAGCATGAGTTTTGAGAGTATTGACGCGGAGCCATTTAGCAATTGGAGTGTGAGTCAGAATTAGACTGGCAATCAAAGCATTACAGATTTGATTGACTGGATTTCTGAACGAAATTAAGAGAACGGCTTGAGGAGAAACTTTGCCACAAACTACATAAAGAAACCAAAGCAATGGAAATCCAATCGTTGCCCAGAAAATAACATCAAGTAATAATAAATTTTTACTTCGGCGCAGTCCCAATCCGACAAAGATTGCCTCCACTGTCCAAAGAATAAAAGCGTAGGGATGATACCAAATTAAAATTGTACGGAAATTGGCGATTACGGCAGCGAGCGTTCCCCAGCCTAATCCATACAATCTCATAACCAACATCACAAAAACACTGCCAAAGAGCCAATCTGTGTAGAGAATAATTGGAATACTGAAATAGTTACCCAAATACCCTAAGACCAGCAAACAAAGCAAAACGACCGTCAATCGCAATTGTTCTTTTGACTGATTTTTATGTCTTGAGTAGTCGCCTAAACCTGAAATATTTGTCATTGTCTTTACTGATTATAGAATTCCAAGACTTTGTAAGAGCGATCGCTTTTTTATTGACTTACAGAAACTAATAGCAGCGATTTTCTGATATCAAACATTGCTAGATTTTGCTAAATTATTTTCTTTGTCTAAATAGAACTTACTACGCTTGTGGTCAATTATTTCAACGATCTCCTCGATTTTATACCATCTTGGCAAAAAAGTGTGTGTTGTTATACTTTTTTGTCGATCGGGTGCGGCGATTCATAAATTGTTGATAGGTAGTTGTAGTTGTAGGGTGTGTCGCCATAGAAAATACTCAAGAAAGAGCGACTATCTCATAGCGACGCACCTCTTCTTTTCAAAGGTTTTAGTGGTAGGGTGTGCCACCACAGACAAGACTCAAGAAAGAGCGATAATCGAGCGAGCAATGCACCTCTTCTTTTCAAAGAGTGAGAAATAAACCCCAATACGGCTCAATTAATATTAATTTCAAAAATCCTTGCTTCAACGCTCTTCGTTGAGTTGGTTTATTCAAATATTGTCGCACGCTTTGCGTCGCTTGCTAGGTTTTTCGTTTTTTATTGCCTAGCATAAATGGAGCCGCGCCTACCAATATTGTTGCATTTATTTTTTTAATTGGTATTACTATTAATTTAACTTGATTGATATTGTAGTTTTTCTCAAAAAGATCGGGCATGACATACAGCTTATATAACACTCAAATAAGAGGGCTAAAGCCCAACAAAGTACCCGTTATTTCGATGGAGCCGCTATATATTAATTTCGTTAGCATCATAATTATTCATCTTTCTCCTCTGTCCCTCTGCATTCTCTATGTCAAGAGCGGTAAATCATTCCGATACAAGCGGAATTGATATTACCTTTGTATTTAAAGATTGAACACTCACATAGAAACTATCGGCAAGGCAGACAAACTAAATAAATATCCTCAATTGCACCCAAGGGCGGATAAAACTCAAAGAATTACTGAAGCTTAAATCCCTTAGCAGCTAATTGTTGGCGCAGACTTTGAATTATGACACTATCGACAGTATTTTCGCCTTTGTCTGTACTGGCTTTGCGTTGGCCTTCGACATATTCGGTACGCTTTTGAGATAACTCGCGGATCGTTTTTTTAATCCTTTCTCTTTCGGTTTTCTTGCCAGCTACATATGTTCTTTTTTCAGTTAATGTCATACCTCGCATGATTTCCGGTAAGCTCTCATCTGATATTTCCTCTAGTTTCACTTTTCCAGTTTCAAGAGCGTCGAGTAAATCCCAAGAATCATTACTATAGTATTCAGAAGCTTTGGAGGCACCACGCATTGCGATATTTACGCCAGCATTACTATCTTCAGTAGCTTGACGTTGTTGTCCGATTCTTCCTTGTCTGCCATAGGGAATATAAGTTTCATTTAATTTAGTATTCCAACTAGAAATTTCCTCATCATAAGGCGACTTAATTACCACAATTACTTGATTTTGATTGATGTTGAAGTTACTACCTTTTGCCAAAATAGCTCCAGATGCCCAAAGTTGTCGTTCCTGACTTTCCGCTGAACCACAGTAGATAGTATTAACAAGAGTATCTCCTTTAACAGCGAGATTGACAGATTGAGTCCAAACTATAGGGCCTTGATCGAATGGTTCATTGCCAGCGATAAAAATCACGCGAAAATCTGCCGGATCTTTACTCCAGTTTAATTCTTGCATTGCCGATCGAATTACCCAGCCAGCATATTCTTCACCGCCGTTGGTTTTGATGCTAAATAACTTTTCGGACACCAAATCTAATTCAGGAGTAAATCCAGTTAATAACCTGACAAAACCTTCCGAAGATGGTAAACTATCATTGCCATAATGATAGAGAGCAACTTCTAAATCTGGAACTTCGCCATCTTTTCTGACCTTAGATAAAAAATTCACAATTTGCCAAAGTTGATTGCGAGTCTGGTCGATCAGTCCATCCATGCTATTACTAGAATCTAAAAGGATGGCTATCTGAATTTTTGCTTTGGCGAAAGCGGCTGTGGGGGAGCACAGAATACTTAGGGTTAAGGCTGTAGTGAATAAAATTCGAGTTAGTTTCTGCATGGAATTTTGGGATTTCCTTACGATCACCAATTATAGTCAGTGGTAATCTAGATTTAGTTCCTGGTTTCCAGTGATTTGTAACAATATTTTACATTTTTCCGAAACGGGCAAGATGCCCGTTCCACAAAAAGTTATTAGTAGGATGTGTCAGCTACGATCGTTTTCGGTTTAAACTCAAGGTGCGTCAGAATTATACTTTTGGTGGTGATTCGTAATGTCGCAACTGACGCACCCTACAACTACAACTATGAATGCAGTCGAAATCGAAGAAGCCGTTTCCCGGCTTGCTGAATCGCCCTTTGACTCGGAAGAGTTTCCCTTTGCTTTCCTCGAAGCTTTTGGTAACAAGTCAACTACCATCAAGAAGCTCAAAAGCAAAAGCGGTGGTTCAAACAAATCGGATGTCGGTGGCGTACTTCAGCATAACAATATTCATTTGAAGGTTTGCTCCGAAGGTGAGGTGACAAATACCCTCACTGCTTTGCGGGAAAGTGCGGCGACTGCTAGACATAAGGCTAAGTTTATCCTTGCTACCGATGGCAAAAGTTTTGAGGCGGAGAATTTGGCTGATGGGGAGACAGTCGCTTGCGATTACCACGATTTTCACGATCATTTTGGTTTTTTTCTGCCGTTGGCGGGGATTACGACGGTTAGGCAAATCCGGGAGAATGCCTTTGATATCAAGGCTACGGCGCGTCTGAATCGCCTTTATGTGGAACTGTTGAAGGAGAACCCGGACTGGGATAAAGCGGAGCATCGGGAAGCGCTAAATCACTTCATGGCGCGGCTGATTTTCTGTTTTTTTGCGGAGGATACGAATATTTTTCACAGTGAGGGGCTGTTTACGAAAACTGTCCAGCAGATGAGTGATTCCTCGAATACGCATGAGGTGCTGTCGGAGTTGTTTCGGGCGATGTGTCTGCCGCTGAAAGAGCGAGAGGCTGCCAAGATTCGGAGTTGGGCGAATGTGTTTCCCTATGTGAATGGAGGGCTGTTTTCGGGTGGGGTGGAGGTGCCGCGTTTTAGCAAGATTGCGCGATCGTACTTACTTCATGTTGGTAATCTGGACTGGACAAAGATTAATCCCGATATTTTCGGCTCGATGATTCAGGCGATCGCAAATGATGAGGAACGGGGTGCGTTGGGGATGCACTATACGAGCGTACCGAATATCCTCAAAGTGCTTAATCCGCTTTTCCTCGACGATTTGCGCGCTCAATTAGAAACAGCAGGAGACAATGCGCGCAAGTTGTTGAATTTGCGGCAACGAATGGCGCGAATTCGAGTGTTCGATCCGGCTTGTGGATCGGGGAATTTTTTGGTGATTGCGTATAAGAAGATGCGCGAGATTGAGTGGGAAATTAATCGTTTGCGGGGGGAGCCGGATCGCAAATCTGAGATTCCGCTGACGAATTTTCGGGGAATTGAATTGCGCCATTTTTCCTGTGAGATTGCGCGGTTGGCGTTGATTATTGCGGAGTATCAATGTGATGTGATGTATCGCGGGCCGAAGTTGGCGCTGGCGGAGTTTTTGCCGCTGAAGAATGATAACTGGATTACCTGTGGGAATGCGTTGCGGTTGGATTGGTTGAGTCTTTGTCCGCCGACGGGGACGGGGGTGAAGGTGCAGCGGGAGGATTTGGATTTGTTTGGGGAGATGGGGGAAGTGGCGGAGATTGATTTTGAGAATCAGGGCGGGGAAACTTATATTTGTGGGAATCCACCTTATTTAGGTTCGACTTGGCAATCGAAAGAGCAGAAGGATGATTTGAAACTCATTTTTGATGGACGGACTAAGTTGTGGAAGTCGCTGGATTATGTGTCGGGCTGGTTTATGAAGGCGGCAGATTATGGAACAAAAACGACATCAGTCGCAGCTTTTGTATCCACAAATTCGATTTGTCAGGGGCAACAAGTGCCGATTCTCTGGCCGATAATTTTTGAAACGGGCCACGAGATTGCTTTCGCTCATACTTCATTCAAATGGGCGAATTTGGCAAGTCATAATGCTGGGGTGACGGTTATTATTGTTGGAATTTCTAATCACGTTGATAAAGTTCGATATTTATTTTCCGTTGACGATAGAAGTGAGATTGTTGCTAGGGAGGCTGCGAATATAAATGCCTATTTGGTATTAAGCTCCAATGTTCAGATTTCAAAGCAAGAAGATCCTTTATCCAATACGAACGAGATGCTGAGAGGCAATATGCCCTATGACGGTGGAAACCTGCTTCTTTCCACTAATGAGATAGATACACTTGGTCTTAGCAAAGAGCAACGCGAAAGATTTATTCGGCGGATTTACGGATCGGCAGAATTTATTCGGGGGTTATCTCGATATTGTCTATGGATTGATGGTGCAGATTTAGATGAAGCATTAACCATCGAACCGATCCGAAAGCGAATTGAAGGAGTTCGTCAAATGCGACTGGCGAGTCGTGATAAAAGCGCGAACGAAATGGCTATGCGTGCACACCAGATGCGTGAGATGAATATCGGGAAGAAGCAAACGATTTCGATGCCCTGCGTTTCATCTGAAAGTCGAGCTTATCTTCCAGTCGGGTTAATTGATGCTCAGTCTACAGTCACCAATCTTTGCTTTGCTCTCTACGACGCACCACTCTGGAACATGGCACTCATCGCCTCACGCATTCACCTAGTCTGGATCGCCACCGTCTGCGGCAAGCTAAAAACCGACTTTCGCTACTCCAACACCCTCGGCTGGAACACCTTCCCCGTCCCCACCCTCACCGATCGCAACAAAGCCGATCTCACCCGCAGCGCGGAAGACATCCTGCTAGCACGGGAGAACTATTTCCCGGCGACGATCGCAGATATGTACGATCGCGATCGCATGGATACCGAATTTCCTTTGGTTCGGGAAGCGCACGATCGCAATGACGAAATCCTGGAACGAATCTACATCGGCCGCCGCTTCAAAAACGACACCGAACGCCTCGAAAAACTGTTTGAATTGTATACTAAAATGACCGCCGAAAAAACTTCCCCCCAAAAGTCTGCCAAACGTAAAACCAAAGGAGAAAATTGATAATGGCAAAAGATTTAACTTCATCGCTGCGCGATCGGCAAAATATCCTCAACAATCGCTATGCCTTAGAAAAAATAGAAGAATACTTGGGATTAGGAGGGACTTACTATGAAGAAGAACTGCTTTTTACTAAACAACAACTGATTGAGATTTTCGGCATCAGCGAAAGTACAATTGAAAAGTATCTATCCAGTCACAACGATGAGCTGAAAACTAATGGCTATAGGGTGCTACGAGGTCAGAAACTTCGAGAGTTCAAGGCTTTGATGGATGCTACCGTAACTGATTACGGTACCAAAACCACAGTCCTAGGGGTTTTCACCTTCCGGGCAACCCTAAACCTAGCGATGGTGCTAGTAGAGAGCGATCGGGCTCGTGCAATGCGATCGCGCATTTTAGATATCGTCATTGACGTAATGGCAGAACGGGCAGGCGGACATACCAAATACATTAACCAGAGAGATAACAATTATTTACCAGCAATCTATCAAGAATTTAGCTATCGTAAAACTTTTACCGATGCCCTCGATCATTACCTCGACATGGGCAACTTTAAATATGGCATTTACACCAACAAAGTGTATCAAATTGTTTTCCGAGAGAAAGCCGAAGAATACAAGCAGATATTAAGTCTGGGTAAAAACGATTGCCCCCGTGACACCATGTATGCCGAAGTTCTCATCGCCATTGCCAGTCTAGAGAATGGTTTAGCAGCAGAATTGAAAGCCGAGTCAGAAAAAGTAGGACGAAAGCTGAAACAGAAAGAGGTCGATTCGCTATTGGAATCGGCAGAGGAAAACCCCTATCTCAAACCGATTATTGAAGATGCCCGCATCAAAATGGCCAGTCGCGATCTAGGGTTTCGGGATGCTCTGCATCAAAAATTAGAAGCCTATATCCAAAGCGTTCCAGAGAACGACTTTGAGAAATTTTTAGGAGAAACCAGCCGTTCTTTAGAAGAGCAGCTTTCCGATCCGGCTGTTTTGGCTGTATTTAAGCGATTGAAGGATCGATAAGTGATGGCAGCAGATTTTTTTTACTTTGACATTCATTATGCGATCGAGCTGCATGATTGGATTATCGAAAAATCAGGGGGATTTCCGGGTTCTAATAATCCGAGTCTACTAGAGAGCGCATTAGAACATATTCAAAACGATCTCTATTACCCTGAAATTCACCACAAGTTAACTCACCTAGTTTTTGCCGTCAACAAATTTCATGCTTTTAATGATGGCAATAAACGCTCTAGTATTGCATTGGGTGCTTATTTTCTCAAGCTCAATGGTTATGGTTTTTTAGTCAAAAAGTTTGTCCTAGAAATGGAAAATATCGCCGTTTGGATAGCAGAGGGAAAAATTTCTAAAGAGTTTCTCTGCGAACTGATTGAGTCTCTTATTTTCGAGGAAGATTTCAGTGAAGAACTTAAGTTTAAGTTGGCGCTTGCTGTCATGGGCGATATTGATTCTAATGGATAGATCGGCTGGAACAGACTCGTTACCTCCCTTTTTGGGCATGAAAGTGCTTTAACGCAAATCGATGCTGGCTAGTCTCGAAGTCTGAAACGTCTACATATCAACAAAAAAGTGCTTTAATGCAAACCGATTTTAGCAAGTCTTAAAGAAAAAAAATCCCACCCATGAACAATCCGATCGCGATTCCCTCAGTTTCCGTCACCTACGCCCAAGATGGCACCTCCACCCGCCCCAACGCCCTGGGGATGCGCCCGATGCAGGAACGAGCTTACCAGAAGCGCGGCGAACAATATCTGCTGATCAAATCGCCTCCCGCCTCCGGTAAAAGTCGCGCATTGATGTTCATCGCCCTGGACAAATTAGAGAATCAGAAACTGAAACAAGCCATTATTGTAGTACCAGAAAAGGCGATCGGCTCCAGCTTCCATAATGAACCTTTGAGTCAGTTTGGATTTTGGGCGGATTGGCAAGTTGAGCCGAAGTGGAATCTCTGCGACGCACCGGGAAACGACGGCGGCAAAGTGGATGCAGTGCAGAAGTTTCTAGCCAGCAATGCCAAGATTCTAATCTGCACTCACGCTACATTCCGCTTTGCCTTGGATAAGTTTGGTGTGGAGGTTTTGGACGATCGCCTAATCGCCATAGATGAATTTCACCATGTTTCTGCCAATCCAGATAACAAATTGGGCGATCGCGTGCGCCAACTCATGGCCCGCGACAAAACCCATATCATAGCGATGACTGGTTCCTACTTTCGTGGCGATGCCGAAGCCGTTTTACATCCCGAAGATGAATCCCGATTCGATACTGTTACCTATACTTATTACGAACAACTAAACGGCTACGAATACCTGAAGCAACTCGACATCGGCTACTACTTTTACGCAGGTAGCTACACCGATGAAATCGTGCGGGTGTTGAATCCGAAAGAGAAAACAATCCTGCACATTCCTAATGTGAATTCCCGCGAAAGTACGAAGGACAAAATTCGCGAAGTAGAACACATTATCGAGGAATTGGGCGAATGGCAAGGCATCGATCCGAGTACGGGATTTCAACTGGTTAAAACCGCCGATGGTACGATTCTCAAAATTGCCGATCTCGTAGATGACGATCCGACTAAGCGCGATCGAGTCTCCGTCGCTCTAAAAGACTCGAAATATAAGAACGATCGCGATCGCATCGACATCATTATCGCCCTGGGCATGGCGAAGGAAGGTTTCGACTGGATCTGGTGCGAACACGCCCTGACGATCGGCTACCGCTCCAGTTTGACCGAAATCATCCAAATTATCGGCCGCGCCACCCGCGATGCACCGGGGAAAACCCGCGCCCGATTCACTAACCTGATTGCCGAACCGGATGCGGCCGAATCTGCCGTCACCGAGGCAGTTAACGACACCCTCAAAGCCATCGCAGCTAGCCTCTTGATGGAGCAAGTCCTCGCGCCGCGCTTCGAGTTCAAACCCAAGCGCCCGGACGATCGAGCCACACCGGGCTTCGACTACGGACAAGATGGCTACAATCCCAATAAGTGCAACGTGGGCATCAATCCAGAAAAAGGCTTGATTCAAATGGAAATTAAGGGGCTAGCGACACCCAAAAGCCCGGAAGCCGATCGCATTTGTCGCGAAGATTTGACCGAATTAGTGGCGGCCTTTGTCCAAGATAAGCCTACGATCGAGCGCGGCCTATTTGATGAGGAATTGGTGCCGGAAGAATTAACCCAGGTTCGCATGGGCAAAATCATCAAAGAAAAGTGTCCAAATCTAGATGAGGGCGATCGAGAAGCCATTCGCCAACACGCGATCGCAGCTTTAACCGTTGTTCAACAAGCCAAAAAAACCATGAACGAAGGCGGTGGCACCTATACCACCAATCCCGGCGGTGAGGCGGCGAAAAACACTGCCCTCATCGACGGAGTGAGGCAGTTTGCGCTATCAGTAACTGAGTTGGAAATGGATTTGATCGATCGCATCAATCCTTTCGGTGAAGCCTACGCCATCCTTGCCAAATCGATGAGCGAAGAAAGACTGAAGCTGGTGGCGGAAATCATTGCGGCTAAACGGATTGTCCTTAGCGTGGAAGACGCGCGGGAATTAGCCAAACGGGCGAGTCGTTTCAGACAAGAAAAGGGCAGATTGCCTTCCCTGACGGCGACAGATCCGTGGGAAAAACGCATGGCAGAAGGGGTTGCTTTCCTCACACGCAAGGTAAAGGAGGAAAAAAATGCCTAATTATACCACCGATGAAGATTTGGAGTTGCTGGCGGAATTGGGCATAGACATCGCCCCCAAACCCTCCGGCCAGCGTTCAGCTAGAGAAGAGCGGATTATCGCGGGTTTTGAGGAAATCGAGCGGTTTGTGGAGGAACAGGGCAGACTGCCTCAGCACGGTGAGGATTGTGATATTTTCGAGCGACTTTATGCTGTCAGGCTCGATCGGCTGCGAGAATCGGAGGAATGTCGCGCCGTCTTGGAACCGCTAGACTCGCGCCGACTGTTGGATGCTGAGACTGATCTCGGTGCGATCGCCAAAAACGATCTCACAGATGAAGCGCTGCTGGCATCTCTGGGCGTTGATGCCGCTTCTGAGAATGACGTTAGCCAGCTTACCCATGTGCGATCGCGCAGCGAAATCAAAGCAGCGGAGGAAATCGCCCAACGGACTCCCTGCCAGGACTTTGATGAATTCAAACCCATTTTCGAGAAAGTGCAGCTTCAATTGCAGTCTGGGGAACGGAAAAGCGTCAAATATCAGGACTATGCAGCCGTCAACGAAGACGATTTGTTTATCCTTGACGGGCACAAGGTGATGGTGGTGCATATGGGTGAACCGTTTGTCAGCGATTACGGGCGGCAAGACTGTCGGCTGCGGGTGGTTTATGACAATGGGACTGAGAGCGATTTGTTAGTGCGATCGCTTCAACGTGCTTTAAATAAAGACAAAGCCAGCCGCCGCATCACCACCCCAGATTTCGGCCCGCTGTTTGCAGATGTTGAAGCAGCAGATGACTTACCAACTGGCTATCTTTACGTGCTTAGAAGCAAATCCGAACATCCTTTTATTGTGGAGAATCAGTCTATTATTCACAAGATTGGTGTCACGGGAGGAAACGTAAAAAACCGAATTGCTAATGCAAAGAAAGACCCCACCTATCTGCTAGCAGATGTAGAAATTGTCGCCACCTATCTGCTACCAAATATGAACCGCAAGAAACTTGAAGCAATCCTGCACAAGTTCTTTGCCAGCGTTCGATTGGATGTGGAATTGCAGGATCGCTTCGGTATGGCAGTGCAGCCGAGGGAGTGGTTCCTTGTGCCTCTGGAGGCGATCGGGGAGGCGATCGCAAAAATTCAGGAAGAAACGATCGATCGATTCCGGTACGATCGGGAAACAGGAATGATTGCAATGCTCGATTTGGTTCGTAGTGAGGACTTTAGTCCTTGACAGAAGAAGGACTAAAGTCCTCACTAC
>NZ_JAHRFA010000002.1:81666-105078 GCF_020883045.1 Microcoleus sp. CAWBG58
AGAAACGATCGATCGATTCCGGTACGATCGGGAAACAGGAATGATTGCAATGCTCGATTTGGTTCGTAGTGAGGACTTTAGTCCTTGACAGAAGAAGGACTAAAGTCCTCACTACGAACCTTTTTTACTATGGTAATCGAGGGGACATGATATGACTTGTGTGCTAATTGAAAAAATTCAGGCAGGAACGATCGATCGATTCCGGTACGATCGGGAAACAGGAATGATTGCAATGCTCGATTTGGTTCGTAGTGAGGACTTTAGTCCTTGACAGAAGAAGGACTAAAGTCCTCACTACGAACCTTTTTTATTATGGTAATCGAGGGGACATGGTATGACTTGGGTGCTAACTGCGGTGGCGGTTTCTATATCACGCGCGCTGGACTCCCGGCGGCGTCCAAGTACCGTTGAGAGCCTCTTCTTCGGGCCAGTAAATACGCATTGTCAAGTTAAAATCTCCCGTGGGCGCCGGCAACCAATTCGACTGCAATGCCGCATCTGTCGGTGCATTTTGGATGTAAATATCCAGGGAACCGTCAGCATTGTACTTCAACGGATCTCGATCGCCCAAAGCATACCGATTCAAACTATTTTCTACCAACAGGCGATCGCCATCGTACATAGTTACAGACCAAAAAGCTTGACTCGGTGGAAATTCTCCCGGCCCAAACCTCAGTACATATTTGTTGGTACCGTTGAGCGGCTGACCGTCGCGATCGCTGTAAGCTGTTGGGTATAGCGCATCGGCATCGAGATTCGCACCCAAACCTACCAAGCTAACTACTGCCCGCTTTAAGTATTCCGTGCCGTAGTCGCCCAAACCGCCAGAAATCGTCCAACCCTCAACAGCATCGCTTTCACCGCTAGCCGCTGTGGAAATAATTTTTTGTGCTGCGGGTACAGCCCTTTCTAAACCTCGCGCTGCTGCGAAAGATAGGGCATCAAAATCAAATGTTTGACTTGGTGCTAAGCCAAAAGGCTCAAAAGTCGCTACCAAAGGTGCATCGTCTGCTGTCGGCGGATTGCTCTTCATCAGTTGGTTGAGCTTGGTATAGAAGCTATCTGCTGACAAGCCGGCAACTTGAACCGGCGGCGGCGGAGTTGTTCCCGGAGGTGCAGGAACAGTTGCAGGTGCGGTTGGGATATTTCCGCTAGCCCAATTGCTTAAAGGTATGAGGCGGTATTTGTCCTGAATCGCTGTTACATTTGGGATGTCGGCAACGCCATCGACGCGGGTGCGCCCGACGATCCAAGCTAGATTGGTGGGCGATCGCACTTCACCCAAACCGGCGGGTAATGTTCCCTGCCAGTTGGGCCCAACGATCGCAGCAGCCCCTGCCGTAGTCCCGGTTGTCCGATTTCCCGGAGAATCAAACACGTTCGTCCAACCATCCAGAGTCGGCATCAGGTAATAGCGTCCCGTCATATCCGGCCTCTGCAAGACGATCGGCTCTTTGGTTAAATCCAACCAAGCCGTTGAGTAGAGAGTATCGACATTCGGTGCGACAACATCTTTGAATGATGGATTGGGAAACTGGCGCACGTGGGCGAACTCATTTATCGGCGCGCGGCCGGCCCCATCCGGTGCGGTGACGGCGGTGGAGACTTCTTGGGTAGTTGCCATCAGTACGAGGGGATAACCGTAAACATAGGCTTTGAGGCCTGTCGCAAAGGCCTGCATTTCGCTGTCACGCTGGGTTTTGGCGGTAGTTGCATCAGCTTCCGAGGCCGATCGCCGATTCAGCGTCAATTGGTATGCAGCCGCGGGGAAAGTTGGTGAAGGTCGATCGCCCTGTTGCAAAATTGAGTTAGCGGTAATTTGACTGGCGGGCTGTTGTTTGACTCGCACGAAATACTCGCCGGGAGTTAGCGTCAGCGATCGGATTGCCTCGGAATTGCTGTTAGTTTGTTCGGAGGATGCGATCGCTTCATCTGCTTCTAAATCCCCATCTCCGTTCAAATCCTGGAATACAGCTAAGTCCACATCCGCCGCGTTTTGCCAACCGCTTAAGCTCAAATCTACAGTGGTGGCGCGATCGAGTTCAAGGCGGTAAATATCCTGGCGGTTGGCCGTGCCCAAACTACCTGTCACCTGAGTTTCACCACTTCCCCCGCCTAAATTGCGCGCGCCGACACTCACATTATCGATCGCGCTTGCCAGAGGTACGGTGCGATCGCGGATTTCTGCCGGCTTGATTCCCTCTGCTACAGCCAAAATACGGTTGTTATCGCGCAACCGCAGCACTGTGTCGCTGCCGCTGGCTTCCAGAAGCAGTCGATCGCCCGTCAAGCCATCGGTGAGTGCGATCGCATCTCCGGCGAGCGGGTTAAAATCTAGGATGCGATCGGCACCATCGACTGTGAGGACTGTTGCATCCGGTGCGATCGCAAACACATCGGCTCCCGGCCCGCCCAACAAGCGATCGCGCCCCGAACCGCCGATGAGGACATCAGCCCCCAATCCGCCCTGCAACTCATCATCGCCCGTACCACCGCGCAGCCAATCGTCACCGCGATCGCCGATTAGCAAGTCATTTCCGCGGCTGCCCGCAAGTTCGTCGCTACCCGCACCGCCGCGAATCGTATCCGCGCCATCTTGCCCAAAAAGTCGATCGGCGCCGCGATTGCCAAAAATGCGATCGGCAACTGGCGAACCTTGAATCGTATCGTTTCCCCCCAAACCGATAACACCTAACAATCCGTTGGCAAGTCCGATCGCGGGAATTTGGAAGGCATCGGCTGCCGGAGTTAGGTTTAAGAAATCTACCATAGTAAGATTGATGTTAGACAACAGAGAAAATGACAAAAAAATAGATCGAGCTTGCGGTATGTTGGATGTTTTCGATGAAATATCCAATTTTGCTTTAGGCGATCGTTAATATTCTAAGGTGTAATAGGTTTTTTGGGTTACAGATTATGTTGAGAGTGGCTTTTGGAGAAATAAAATAAATTTACTGTATTAACGATAGTACGATCGCCCTGCTTGTCCGTGCGTTATGATACAGATAGCCACAGAAAAGCCTTGCGATCCAGATTCAATATATACAGGCAATCCTTCAGGAATTCTCCGACAAATGCGATCCAACCTTAGTTTCAGAAACCGGGTTTTTTTGCCAAAACTTCGTCGCAGTCGAAAAATTTGGTAAAAACCCGGTCTATGAAGGTTGGGGTGCGTTGCTTAGTCCAAGAAACCGGGTTTCTCTGAGATTTTGCAAATCTTAATGAGATTTTACGCAGAAACCCGGTTTCTGAAGCCTCACGCACCTAGTTCATGATTTAAGCTGCTGTAGCTGTTGGTAAAGGTTCAATTTCTTCTGGCTTGGCGTGACGGCGGGAATATTCAAAATCTCAAGCAAACAGCCAATCTGGGTCAGCGTTTCCGCAGCCGATCGAAATTATACCACTCAGGCTTCAGTGCAGGCAGTTCTTGGAGCTTTGTTGGTAGTAGTAAAAACAGCCAAATCGGCTGTATACTGGTAGTAGCAATATTCACAATCTAAATTCTCTGTGCCAGCGAAAGATATTTATCATGACACTGTAAAACGCGCTTTGCAAAAGGATGGATGGACAATTACTCACGATCCCTTCCCTCTTCAAATTGGTAAAAAGCGATTGTCGGCCGATTTGGGTGCAGAACGCCCGATCGGTGCTGAGAAAGGGATGCAAAAAATTGTTATTGAAGTCAAGAGCTTTATCGGGAAGTCTGATGTAAAAGATTTAGAGCAAGCACTGGGGCAATATATCTTGTACGGTCAAATCCTCAACGAGATGGGGGTTGAGCGAAGCCTGTATCTGGCTATCTCTCAACCAACCTTTAATAGTGTGTTTGCGATAGAATTAGGGCAGGTGTTACTCAAAAATCAGATTGTTAAATTGATTGTTTTTGATGATGAGAGTGAGGCGATCGTACAATGGATACCTGCTTAACGTACCAAAGTATTATTAAGAATGTGCTTCAGAGTCAGGCTGAATATCGTGCCACCATACCTGATGGCTACACCTGTCAACTTGTGCTCGATGATGAACGAGGGCAGTATCTCGTTTTAGATCTGGGCTGGAGCGGTGATAAATACCTTCATGCAACCCCGATTCACCTCAGTTTAATTGATGGTAAAGTCTGGATTCACTATGATGATACAGAGGATGGTGTAGCCACCGATCTGATGGCGGCAGGCGTTTCTAAAGAAGATATAGTGCTAGGCTTTCGCCATCCAAAAATACGACACCACACAGGTTTTGCTGTGGCATGATGGTTCAAAGTGGCGATCGAGGTAATTTACGTAAGTTTACAAGATAAGATCGTGTTACTTTTTCTCACCAGCAGGGCGATCGGCTTAAATCATAGCGATTAAAAGTAAAATTGATCCTCTAGTTTCTATAGGGCAAAACCGTTTTGAGCCAGATTCAAGTCTTAAACCTACAGAGCCTCGATCGGGGACTTCCTGCCATTACACCAGCTTTTGGAGCGGCACTCGCAGAAGCAGGTGCGATTTGTTTAACAGATGAAGCTCATCAACCCGGAGTAACACTCGAAGTCGAGGGAGAATTTTCCAGCACATTCATCTTAGATTGGCAACCCGTTACGGAACAAACACGGCGATGTTGGAATGATGAAGAATATGCAACCGAGCAAGCTGCTTATGCAGTCGCGTTTCTCTTAATTCTTCAATTAACCAATCTCACAGTCATTGAGCGTTCTCGCAAAGGAACTGGATTTGACTACTGGTTAGGAATTCAAGATTCAACCGCCACATTGCCATTTCAGCGAATGGCACGCTTGGAAGTCTCTGGAATTCGTAAAGGCAATCGCAGCCAAATTAACGCCAGAGTCAAGCAGAAAATCGAGCAAACCCGCGTATCTGATGCACAAGGTTTGCCAGCGTATATCATTGTAGTAGAGTTCAGCCGTCCGATTTCCGTCATTAGTGCCAAGCATAGCCCTGAAGGAGCCAGATCCCAATGAATCAGATTCAAACGCTCCACCAAAAAGCAATGGATTTAGCCGAAGCCGCAGCAGTTGCCCGTTTGAGGGGAACTCCAGAACAGGCTGCCCAATTGACGCGCCAAGCCTTTGAAAAAGAAACCCAAGCTGCTGCATTAATAGCTAACTCTCTTGATGCCGAACCTACTCGTTCTGTCCTCCACCGCAGCGCAGCATCTCTCGCGATCGAATGTGGTGAATTACAAGCCGCAGAACGTTTGATTGCAACTGCATTATCTGGCAATTCTCCTCTGGAAATTGCTGAAGAACTCAAGGATTTATTCATCCAGATCAATTTGAGCCAATATCTGAAGCGCCAAGGAATTCATATCGATCTCGATCGACTGCAAGGACTGGTAAATCAATAGTGTTTGTTGGTCAAGAGCGCGATCGCCCTTTTCGATCGAATTGAACGGGGCAACGCCAGAAGGCTATATCGCCGCAACCACCATCACCAATATTTTCTACATCATTCGTAAAACCGAAGGTCATGAAATCGTCCTTACTGCCATTCATCGGCTACTAACGGGACTCCGATTTTGTGCTGTCGATCGCCAAACCGTCGAAACTGCTCTCAGTCTTGGACTGAAAGACTTTGAAGACAGCATCCAACTCGCCTGCGCGACGATCGATCGACTTGATGCGATCGTCACGCGCGATCGGAAAGACTTCATTGGTAGCAACCTCCCCATTTACTCCCCCACAGAACTCTTAAACCAGCTATAGTAGAAAAATATCTAAAAAATTCCTAACTTCGAGTGTGCAGAAGCTGTAGCTGTTCAAGCTTGAGATAGTCTGACAAGAATTGGCGGAGCAAGTCTGAGGCGTTATTTTAGAATCAAATTACAAATTATTCTCATAGGTTGAAGTTATGCTCGAGCAAATTCCTCTAGTCCTAGCAGTACCGATTGCAAAAGTGATTTTGGATAAGTTTTATGAAGGTGTTGGTTCTAAACTAGGTGAAGTGGCGGCTGAGAAATTGCCTGCGAAGGTGAAGCAATTAGGGCAGCTTGTCTGGGAGAAGTGCCTACGAGGTAAGCCAGGTACTGATAAGCTATTAGAAGCAGCAGCTAACGGATTAGAAAAAGAGCAAGCAACACTAAAAGAATACCTGTGTAAAGTTCTAGAGTCTGATTCTCTCTTTAATCGAGAAGTTGGGCAATTAGCAAATGAAATACATCAAGCTATTCAATTTGACGATATTAATGCCCAGAACGTACAGCAAATCTTTGGAGGACAAGGTTTGCAGGTAAATGATCCTAAATCTCAAGTAATTCAGGCGGGAGAAAATGCCAAATTTTATTTTGGTACTCAACCGCAAGATTGACTAGAGTCGTCGGGACGGGAACCAACAAAGGCAAGTACCCCACAGAAAAGGCAAAGAAGTCAAAATGCTCTCTTGACTGAAGTTAAGCGGGAAGTAAATCTGCGCTTAACTCAGTCCTTAGGTGGCATTGAGGCAATCACTCTAGAGAAAAGCCTACAACCAGAACAAGTGCAGCGACCTTGCGATGTGGATGTTAAAGTTGGAGAGCGCTCTACTGAAGCTTTACCCTCAGACACTACAATTCTATCTGTGTTTGAGCGCGTTGATATTCAAGGTCTTTTGCTAATTTTAGGTAAGCCAGGTTCGGGAAAAACTACAGTATTGCTGAATTTAACACAGAGTCTTACTCAAAAAGCAGAGTCCAGTCCTACTGCCCCGATCCCTGTAATTTTCAATCTTTCCTCTTGGCAAAATTGCCTAGGAGAAATCAAAGATTGGCTAGAAATAGAACTGAGTTTTAAATATGGCGTAAGAGCTGATATCAGTAGAGAATGGATTGAAAAAAAACAACTACTACCAATGCTAGATGGGTTAGATGAGGTAGAGGCAGGAAAACAAGCAGATTGTGTACGTGAAATTAACAAATTCCTAAAAAGTGAGTGTCGCCCTTCATATCTAGTTGTATGCAGTAGGCAAGAGGAATATGAAGCATACCCAGATAAATTGCGATTAAGTGGAGCTGTTTGCTTACAAGAAATGTCAGATAAGCAAATCGAAGATCACCTTACTCGTATTGAGAAGCAAGAGATATGGGAGGTTTTACAACAGGACAAAGTTCTACTGGATTTAGCGAGAAAACCTCTTTTTCTGTACGTTATTGTTCTATCATATGATGCGCTATCTTTCAAACAATTGCGAGAGGCAACTTCTTCGGAAATGCGTCTCTCCATATTATGGGAAGCCTATATACAGCGAATGTTAGACCGAGAACTTCAAAGTAACGCATACTCTGAGCGTAAGCGTCCATCTGCTCAAAATACTGCCTATTGGTTAACTATTCTAGCCCAGCAACTTCAACACAAGTCTCAAACAGAGTTTCTACTTGAAAGGATGCAGATTTCACATCTAACGGAAGAACTCAGGGAATCAGTAAACTTTTATGTTGGATTTCTAGATCTGTTGGCTTTATATCTTTTCCCAATTACAACTTTAGTAACAATTCTGTCGCTGTGCTATGAATCATACGGTACATATTTGGGCGCAGTATTCTCTATTCTGCTTGCAATATTAACATCGTACCTAGCGGATAATAGTGGTAAGTTGACGAAACCTGTTGAGAAATTAAGTTGGTCGTGGAAAGAATTCACAAGTAGCTTCTGGCCAGTATTAGGCATCGGCCTAGTTTTAGGTTTGATAGGTGGGTTATCTAGCAGTATTGTTGGAGAAATGGTTTCTTCAACTAGTATCAATAAGGGTTTTGTCTTCGGTATTGGTCATTTTTTTTCAATGACCTTAAGTATCATGATTCCATTCCTGTTTTTAGGAACATCTTCAGAAAAACCTCGGTTTTTCTGGGCAACAGGGCAGCAGTGGTTTGACTCAATCATTGCATCGCTCATTTTTGGGTTATTTTTTGGAATAATTATTGGATTAATAGTTAGTCTGAGTAGTGGTTTGCTGGGTCGGATAAGTGACTCTATAGTTTTAGGAATATTCTATGGTTCATTTGATGCAATTCTTTCTAGATTGTTAGATATTGTTATATTCGGGTTTGTTTTTGGAATAGTAATTAGCTTGGTTAGTAGCTTAATAGCGAGTTTAAAGGGGCTAGAGATTGATTTGAAACTTTCATCAAATCAAGGAATTTGGAACTCATTGACAAATTCAGTTCGAGTTGGATTATTGTGCTTTTTAATCTTTAGTGTTTCTGGTACTTTAATCTTTGGTGTAACACTCGGTTCCATCTTCGGGTTGATAGGTGCTTGGCTTGGCGGACTGATAGGTGGATCAGTAATCTTTGTAAGACACTTTACACTTCGAGCTTGTCTCTATCTCAAGGGCTATATTCCGTGGGATTATACTAGGTTTCTTGATTACTCTACAGACCGCCTTTTCTTGCAACGTGTTGGTGGGCACTATCGTTTCATTCACAAGTTATTGCAAGAATATTTTGTTAGCTGCGATGTTGCAAGCAGGCTAACAAGTCGATGAAGCGGACGGTTGAGATCTTGGTAGTGATATCCAAAGGTTATCTGCCACCGCTTATCTTGGTCGTTAGACCGCAAAAATTACCTGTGTGGACGTAACCCGGAGGTTAATCGTGAGGCACAACTGATACAGGTTTGTGAAGGTACTGCAAAAAACCCGGTTTCTTCAAGAAACCGGGTTTTTATCTATTTCGATCGCACTCAACCAACTCTACAATTATTTGGCAGGAGTGCCACCTAAATTGCTATTGGTTGGTAGCTGAACCGGACTCGGATTCGCACTAACTAAAAGGTTAGCTTGATTACCTAAAGGATTAGCAGTAGGATCGATCGCACTACTCAAACTCGCGGCTTGCAAAGGCAGAATTGGCTGACTTTGAGCGCTAGTTAAAGATGTTAACAAGCTCTTTGTGTCATAGATGAGAATGTCATCATCCATACCACTAAAACTGTTCATGGTTGGAATTGAACCACTATTCAGCAAAATGTCATTGGTGGTAGTTTTGGCAGAAGTTGCTGCTGCACTAGCTGGATTAGTAACTGTTGTCAATGGTTGCAAACTGAGACTTGCTGCTGCCGTAGTCGTGCTAGTTGACAGACTAATTGGTGCAGTAGCAGTAGCTGGAGTCGTACCTGTTGTCAATGGCAGGCTGAGACTTGCTGCTGCGGTAGCCGTGCTGTTTGACAGACTAATCAGTGCAGTTGTTGTGCTGTTTGGCAGACTAATTGATGCAGGAATAGCGCTGGATAAGCTAGTGCTAGAACCGCTTCCAAAGGATGCTAAAATATCGTCGCTATTAACTGGTTGACCAGTCAAAATATCGATATTCAATGGTGTATTGAAAGCTGCCGGAAGCGCGCCTCCGGGAGTGATGGAGACAAAGCGAGAACTGTCAACTGTTTTGGCTTGAGTATCTTTCAACCAAGCCAAATGTTCGCCGGTGCCTGCGATGCTAATCAAAGCATCGTTGGTGTAATTCTCGCCGCCTTGAACGATTTGTAATTGGTCAAAGGTGAGGTCTTGTGTTAGTCCGAGGTAATCGCGATCGCCCTGGAAGTAGAATACATGATCCAGTCCCGAACTTGGCGCTAGTACAAATATGTCGGAACTACTGCCTCCAATCAAGGTATCTTGACCGTTTGCGCCCTTGAGCACGTTGTTTCCTTCGCCGCCGTAGAGACTGTCATCGCCATCATTACCATTGAGGCTGTCGTTGCCGCTGTTACCGTTTAAGAAGTCGTTGCCACCACCGCCATCGAGGGTATCATCGCTGCTGCCGCCGTCGAGACTGTCATCGCCTTCGTTGCCCAACAGGTTGTCGCTGCCGGCTTCCCCGCTTAGCAAGTCGTTGCCGCAACCGCCGTCGAGAGTATCCTTACCAGCGCCTCCCAACATCGTGTCGTCGTTGCATTCGCCGAACATCAAGTCGTCGCCGTTGCCTCCGCCCATGAAGTCGTTGCCTCCGCCACCGGTGAGGGTGTCATCGCCGGAGTCGCCTGTCAGGGTGTCGTCGCCGGAGTCGCCGAAAACCATGTCGTTACTCGCGCCGCCGTCCATCATGTCGGTTTCGTCGCCACCGTAGAGGGTGTCTTCGCCGACTTCGCCCAAAATCGTGTCTTGCCCTTGACTGCCAAATATCAAGTCGTTGCCAGCACCTCCGAACAGTTTGTCGTCATCGATGCTGCCGTCAATTTTGTCGTTGCCCGCGCCTCCCAATAATTGGTCGTTGCCCGTACCGCCGAAGAGTTCGTCGTTGCCAGCGCCACCGTCGATGGTGTCGTAGCCGGAACCGCCGTCGATTTTGTCTTGGCCTGCTTCTCCAAAAATTAGGTCGTCGTCTTCGTTGCCCCAAATGTTGTCGCTGCCAGCGCCGCCGTAAACTGAGTCGTCGCCTGCTTGGGCCCAGATGTTGTCACTGCCGTCGTTGCCGGAAATCAAGTCGCCACCGGAACCGCCATCGATGTTGTCGTCTCCGACTTGTCCGAGGAGGGTGTCGGCTGCGTCTCCGCCGTGGATTTGGTCGTTGCCGCGGCCGCCATCGATGAAATCTCGGTCTTCGCGGCCGTAGAGTTCGTCGTCGCCGTCGTTGCCCCACAGGGTGTCGCCACCGGTACCTGCATCGATTCTAACTCGATAAACTAGATCAAGCTTTTATACTCAGAGGGTTGACAAATTACGATCTTTCTGAAACTTCTTTGGGTTAAACCCTTGACGGATTCGTAAATGGCCAATTATGATAGGAAGTATGCATTAAGATTGCTTGGCTGCATGACCCTCAAGGTTAACAGCCATTAAGGGTTAAAAACGTTACTTAACCAAGCAACCAAAATGCTAACAAAACACCCACAAACAAAACAGCCAGAAACAAAACAGCCAGAAAAATCGTTTTATGTACGCACCGCTGAGCAATTCATCATAAGCATACTCGTAACTGCATTGCTAGCCGCAGGCTATCCGATGTTGCACAAGGTAGCACCTAAAGTGTTCCGGGAACCACCCACGATAATCAAGACTGAGTTAGTTATTAAGATCATTCATTATTAATCTCCCCTAAGTATTTTAACCTAAAATTTTTAATCGTGCGTCCGTAAGGACATATTAACTTCCCAACTTCAACTAATTGTTCGTCTGTAAGGACATATTAACTTCTCAACTTCAATTAATTGTTCGTCCGTAAGGGTGTTTGAGACCCCCAGCATCAGCAAGGAGTTGAACCTCCGATAAACTTCGTTGACGCCCCCAGTAAATCGCTGGGGGTTTTTAATTGTGCGATCGAAGGCAGGCAACATGCTGCGCCAAAAGCGCTACGTTTTTATCTAAATCGATGGGGCACAGAACTGGCTCAAGAACCATTGCAATTATCCTGCCTGGAAACGCACTCCTTCATTATCGCAGATCCACAGGTCTAGAACACGACCGATTAAATCGTTGCCGAATTCGCCGTAGAGTTTGTCATTGCCGCCGAGTCCGTAAATTCGATCGCGCCCTTCGTTCCCCTGAAGCAAATCGCTGCCCGTACCGCCGTCAACTATGTCATCGCCCCAGTTGCCGATAACCGTGTCGTTGCCGGCTTGTCTGAACAAACTGTCGTTATTTGCGCCACCATCGAGGAAGTCGTTACCGTCGCAGCCTTCGAGAGTATCGTTTTCCGTACCGCCATCGAGGGAATCGTTGCCGAGTTCGCCAAACAGCCTGTCCGTTCCGGCATTGCCTTCCAGGATGTCATTGCCGTTGTTGCCGTTGAGAGTGTCGCTGTCAGCTTGACCGAGCAGAGTATCGTTGCCGTCGCCCGCCAGCAGCGAGTCATCGCCGGAACCGCCTTCTAATATGTCATTGCCAGCTAGGCCGAACAGGGTGTCTTTGTCGTCGCCACCGTAGAGGCTAAAGAAATTAGGGTTAGGGTGAATAAAGAGGAGCGATCACTCTCATTTGAGCGGTCAAGAGTCGGCGAGCGCGATCGATTTAAGTTACAATATTTAGTCTATGAAAATTACCCAGCAATCTAGCAAGAGTGGTGTAGAAGAATAATTGAGTTATCATATTGAATATACTGATGCTTTTAGTGATGCTCTAAAAATTATAACAACTCGACAACAACGAACTGTATTAGGAGGAGGTGCGAAAAATATTGGGGTTAGGGTGAAGAGAGAAGGATGATCGCTATACCACCATTTTTTATCCATATTGCCCGTTAGCATAAGTGAGGTACTTAAGTTGTCATCATCAATTCCCGATTCTGTTGCACTCTCAAATCGCGACTCTCAACTTGACTTCTTATTGCAAGTATTGAAAGCAATCTCAGATAGTGAGGGCGACCCACAAGTTGTGTACCCACTTCTGCAAGCCAAGCTAGAGAAACTGGATGAGAAATTTACTCAATATTTACAAAACTTGACAACTGCTATCTTACAAGAAGAGGAGTCTGATGAAATACAGAGTATTGCGATAGATATTGCTATTTTCAGTGACCTAATTCGAGAGTTTACGTTAGGCGACCCGGCTATCAATTTGGAAATTGCTATTATAGGCTACGAGTTTGCTGCCACAGTTTTTACGCCCGGATCGGACCCCCAAGTATGGGCAGAGATAAAAAACAATCTGGGTCTTACCTACTATAACAGCATCTGGGGGAAGAGAGCAGAAAATTTAGAAGCGGCTATCAGGCATTTCTTAGATGCGTTGGAGGTGTATACTTGCGAAGCTTTTCCAGAAGAATGGGCGATGACCCAAAACAATTTGGGGAATGCTTACTGTGAGCGCATCTGGAAGAATAGAACAGAAAATGTAGAAGTGGCTATCAGGCATTTCTTAGATGCGTTGGAAGTGTATACTTGCGAAGCTTTTCCAGAAGAATGGGCGATGACCCAAAACAATTTGGGGAATGCTTACTGTGAACGCATCCAGGGGGAAAAGGCAGAGAATTTAGAAATCGCTATTCACCATTACACCGCTGCTCTGAAAGTTTACACTTATTTAGACTATTCCTCTGACTGGGCGATGACTCAACTCAATTTGGGTACAGCTTACCTTGAGCGCATTTGGGGAGAGAAGGCTGAGAATTTGGAACTGGCAATTCAGTATTTTTTAGCTTCCTTGGAGGTATACACTTCCTCAAGCTTCCCTTATGAGTGGGCGATGGTACAACACAATCTGGGCAATGTTTACAGCGACCGCATCCAGGGGGAAAGGAAACAAAACTTAGAAAAAGCAATTGAATATTTCTGTGCTGCTTTGGAGGTACGCACATTCTCAAACTTTCCTAATGAGTGGGCAGAAACCCAAAATAATTTGGGTAATGCTTACAGCGATCGCATCCAAGGCGAAATATCAAAGAATTTGGAAACATCAATCCACTGTTTTTCAGATGCTTTGAAAGTACACAAGCGCGAAGTCTTTTCGGAAAGATGGGCAAATATTCAAAATAACCAGGGCAATATCTATCTTAACCGCATTTGTGGAGAAAGAGCCGAAAATTTGGAAACCGCCATCCGCTGTTTCTTAGATGCTTTGGAGGTATACACACGTGATGCTTTTCCTGAAAAATGGGCTATGACGCAAAACAATCTCGCCATTGTCTACAGCGATCGCATCCGAGGGGAGAGGGCAGAAAATTTGGAAGCTGCAATTAGATATTTCTCAGATGCTTTACAGGTATACACACGTGATGCTTTTCCTCAAGACTGGGCTATGACTCAAAACAATCTGGGTACTACCTATTGTGAGCGTATCAGAGAGGAAAGAGCAGAGAATTTGGAAACTGCTATCCGCTGTTTCTTAGATGTCTTAGAAGTATGTACTCGTGATACCTTCCCAGAACAATGGGCAGAGACCCAAAACAATCTGGGTCTCGCTTATTTTTACAGTATTCGGGATGAGAAGGGAAATAATATAGAATCTGCTATTCGATGTTACGATAGAGCCTTAGAAGTGTACATATGCAATGATTTTCCCAGACAATGGGCTATTACCAAAAATAATCTTGGTTTGAGCTACCTTTACCGAATCCAGGGGGAAAAGCCAGAGAACTTGGAAACAGCAATCGACTGTTTCCAAGGAAGCTTGGAGGTACACACCCGCGAAGCCTTCCCCGAAAATCATGCAAAAACTCAATTCGCTCTTGGTCTTAGTTACCAAAAATACCGACGGTTTTACAACGCTTACAATGCCTATGCCGCTGCTATTAGCACAGTAGAATCTTTACGGGTTGAGATAGTCTCTGGTTCTGGGGTAGAAGAAGATAAGAAAAAACTAGCTGAACAATGGAATATTCTGTATCAAAATATGATTGAAGTTTGCTTAGAAATAGCAAAATATCAGCCACAATACTACAACCAAGCTATAGAATATGTCGAACGCAGCAAAGCCCGCAACCTTGTAGAACTGTTAGCTAACAAAGATATATACCCCAAACGCGACTTTTACCCATACTCAGAAATTTACCCAACTCATTGTCACCAACTCGAACAACTGCGACGGCAGATTCCAGCCAAACAGCGAGAAATAGAAATACTCATTAGCAGTTCAGAATCCGAAAAAAGATATCGCAATGAGATAGAACAACGGCAACAAAGTTTAACTCAATTGCAACAAAAACTTGATAAAATACTAGCAAAAATCAACCAAATAGACTCTAGCTTTGCCTTCACCCAAAAAGTTCAACCCATCCCCTTCAGCGATATTCAATCCCTCACCGATGAAAACACCGCTATTGTTGAATGGTACATCACGGACAGTCAGATTCTAACTTTCATTATCACCCGCCATCATCCCCATCCTATGGTTGTTGCTTCTGAAGATATGACAGCTTTGGAAAATTGGGATCACAAGTATCGGGATTCCTACCAAAACCAAAAGATCGAATGGATTAATAATTTAGCTTCTAGGCTCCAAAATCTTGCTGAGATTCTGCATATTGATGACATTCTTTCCAGTATTGATAAATGCTTTTCTCAAAGCGGGGCTAAATGTAAACGCCTGATTCTTATTCCCCATCGCTACTTGCATCTATTTCCCCTTCATGCTTTACCCCTAGCTGACGGTAAATTGCTGCTTGAACGCTTCCCTAAAGGTGTAGGTTATGCCCCCAGTTGCCAATTACTGAAACAAGCAAAAGACCAAGAGCAGCATCGACCTGATTTTACCCGCTTATTTGCTATTCAAAATCCTACCAGACAACCTGCTAGACCTTTACTTGGTTCTCAACTGGAAATTGATAAAATTCACCAAAACTTCGATCCGCAGCACAGCATTATTCTGAAAGAAGCAGAAGCAACAGAAGCAAATTTATATCAACTTATGGAACAAATTCGTTCCTCTCATTGCCTGCACTTCTCTTGTCATGGGGAATTTCATCATAAATCTCCGCTAGAATCTGCCCTACTTCTTGCCAATCCAGAAGGTAAATTAGGAAAAGAAGAAGCTAAATTGACATTAGGTGAAGTGTTTGAAAAACTCTACCTGAACCAATGTCGCCTCGTCACTTTTTCTGCTTGCGAAAGTGGCATGACAGATCCCCATAGCATCAGCGATGAATATATTGGCTTACCTAGTGGCTTTTTGTATGCAGGTAGTCCTAGTATTGTCAGCACTCTTTGGAGTGTCGATCCGATCGCCACAACTCTATTAATGGTCAAATTTTACCACAACCTCAAACAACTACCGCAAATCAAAACAGGAGATGTCGCAATTTCTCTCAATAAAACTCAGAAGTGGTTAAAGACATTAACTCATAAAAAGTGGGCGAGAATCCAAAGTTCTCCCCAATTTCAAAACTTAGTTGAGGAAGCATTTAAAAACTCACCCAAACGCGATCGCAACAAATTTAAGGACTCTTTATCTGAAAGTCTAAGCCTCAATCGTCAACCATTACCCTTTGCTAATCCATATTATTGGTCGGCTTTTGTCGCGATCGGGATTTAAGGTTGTCCATTAAATGATTGACAAAATTTATCCATCTTTTCTTCTCCAATGTAAAGAGCAAATGGAGTAGCAATTAATCCTGCCACTCCTGGAGGACAACCCAAACTCCCAGCTAAAAACTCAGTTAAAACAGGTATTAATGTAGATACATATTTATCTCTCAAGTTTTCATACTTGGGTTGACAAATAAATTGATGACATTCTTTAAGCTTCTGAGAAAACCAACGCAAATCAGCATTGGTTTCTACGCCCTCAATATTATTTCGCTTCGCTATTGATTCAGCCGCATCTGCTAAATCGCCATCCCACTCTTCAATTACATCAAGAGCAGCTAGTGCTTCTTGATTATCTGCTACTTGTTCCCGATATAAAGCAATTTGTTCTGGTGTAACAATTTTTTCAGAAAACATAATTATCCTAACGTACATTCCTAAACTTATGCTGATCTGGTGGTTCAACCCATACAGTACAGAACCCCGAAGTAGCTGGCCTGCCCGCAACTTCGAGAGTTACCCCCAGAGGCTGAACATCCTTTTTACATTCTAGATTAGTCAGGCTATCCGAATTCCACTTCATCAGCCTGCGGGCAAACTTTCCCTCAGCGCTATTGGCCTAATGCAAAGCCTCCGCCCGCTCCTGACTCAAATCGACTCAATAAATGCAACCGTGGAAATAGACTAAACCAATATCGGAAGAACCCCTTTCCCATATCCCTTGGGAATTTGGTTCGGATTTCGATCGGGAAGTTACGGCCGATCGCACTTTTGAATAAATCTCAACAAGTGCGATGGCTACGCCCCGGCTTACGCCTACGAACTTCGTAATTTCCTTACACCTACTTATCAGGGTGAGCTCGGTGTTTTTATGCAAAACTCTCAAGTTTTTTTTGAAAGTTTTGCGAAAACTGGGTGAAAGTACGGAACAACGGGTGTTTTCGGGGTTTGAGGTTTGAGCTCGTTGCCTTTTTGTTGTTCCTATTTATTTATCAGGGTGAGCTCGGTAGTTTTATGCAACATTCTCAAGTTTTTTTGGCAAAGTTTCGCGAAAACTGGGTGAAAGTACCGAAAGATGGGTGTTTGGGGATTTTAAGGGCGATCGATGTTTTAAGTAGTTTTTATCTGTAGGGTGCGTCAGCTACGATTTTCGATTTAAGAGAAGACGGAGGAGACGGCAGTGCGGTGTCCCTACAATTGATTGCGGTAGGGACACGGCACTGCCGTCTCCTCTATATTGTTCCGGCGCAGCCGGAATTGATATGACGCACCGAACCCAAGCTTACGCGTGCCCAGAAACCGGGTTTTTTTGCGGAAACTTCGTCGCAGTCAAAAAAATCCGTAAAAACCCGGTTTCTTTGGTTTTACCGCGTCAACTTTTACAAAAATTCACATCTAATTTAATCGCCCAATCCACCGCACAGCAATACTTTCAACCATCCGCCCCAAAAAGTTTTAGAATTTCGCAAAAAATTACTCTACTTGTCCTGATAAGTAAATGTAGAAACAAAGTTGCGATCGCACTTAACTATGAACGATCGATCCCACCCCTCTGAGGGGGAAGACCACTTATCCGACGACTCCGATCCTGTTGGGGGCTCAGGAAAATCTCAAAATTGCGATCGCAAACTTCTCTATCAAGAGTTAGACAGTCTTGTCACCCTCATTAGGGAGGAGGCCTCGAACCCTTGGAAGCTAAAACGTTTGTTGAATCAGCTTGTGACTAAAATGACAAACTCGGGTCTGATCTGGAAGGACAAGGTACCTTACTATGAAGATGCTTTGCAAGAACAGTGGAAGTTTTTTTATAGCAATTTGTGCGAATCCCGCACCGGCACTCAGTACGATCGCGATCGGGCTAATGTCATAACTTGGTTCAATTATTATTTGAAGCGACGGCTGCAAAATTGGGCGATCAGAGTCGATCGAGAAAATAGCAGGAGAGACGATCGAGAACTTGTTTTAGCAGACGGAAGTGCGATCGATCGCATCGAGGCTTTACCTGCGGAGGATGACAGTCATACAGTCGAATGTATTCAATTAATCGAACACCTCAAAAGTTGGATCGAAACTAATCCTGATGGGATTTTAAACGAGTACATTCGAGGGCGGAAAGATCTGACTTGTCAAGTTATATTGAGAAGCAGGGTATCTGGTAAAGATTTTACCACAATAGCAACGGAGTTTGGGTGTGCTTATCCTACAATATATAGCTTTTACCGAAAGAAATGTCGGCCTCATTTGCAACAATTTCGAGAAGACAGTGGCTATTAATCATACAAGGAGTTAAAATCGGGAAATGAAGAACAATACTACTACAACCCAATCATTGCCAATGCCAATTACCCAAAAGGCAATTCATCTAGCATGGCAATTTGCTGGCGAACACCAACACCCGCAAAAAGTAGAACAGATTTATCTGAACACTTTGGCTGTGTTGGTGGTTGCCGATTATTTAAAAATATTAGATATTGAAACTGATTTAACTCAATGCGATAGCTGGAATCCAGTAATTCGCCTGTTTGAGAATGTGGCAGATTTATATATAAAAGGTTTGGGCAAAATTGAGTGCCGTCCAATTAAGGCCGAACACAAACAGGGAGAAAATCTCGCTACAAGTTTACCTGAAATATGTCGCGTCCCTCCCGAAGCTAGGGAGGAACGGCTGGGTTATATTGTAGTAGAAATTGATGAGGATGAACATGAAGCAAGATTGCTGGGATTTTCTCCGACGGCGGATTCAGGTGAATTAGTATTGAGAGATTTACATTCTCTGGATGACTTCTTGCTTCATCTTGAAACAATCTATGAATCTAAAGTCGATCTGCGTCAGTGGTTGGAGAATATATTTACATCGAATTGGGAGTCTGTGGAATCGATATTCGATCCGCAGCCGGAGACTGAACCGACTGAGATAGAAAATCCGGTCAAATCTAATTTACGCAATTGGTTAAAGAATGTTGCACAAACCAACTGGCAGAAATTTGAGGAAGGGAAACAAAATTTAGAAGAACTCATTTTTCCAGATGAAAACCCAACTTTTGTCTTCCGAAGTGGTGGAAATTCTAGATCGGAAGATACTTCACGCGGACATCAAAGCAGTATCGATATGTTTCCCGAAGCGGATGTGATGCGGGCAAAGTTGATTGATTTGGGAATGCGTTTGGGTAGGACAACTGTTGCGTTGTTGGTGGGGATTGCCGAAGATAGCGATCGCACAATCAGAGTTCACGTCCAATTATATCCGGCGATCGGCGATCGTTACTTGCCAAACAATATTAAATTGTCCTTAATCTCTGATGTAGGAGAAAATTTACATGAAGTAAAATCAACTGTTCAGAACAAGTGCATTTTGCTCAACGATTTCTACGTAGACCCAGAAGAAAGCTTTACTATTCGAGTAGCTTTAGATGATTGTACCATAACAGAAAATTTTGTGGTATGATACTTTGATTAACTGCAATGACATCGAATTTATGAGCAGTACAGTTATCTTGGCTTTGGGGTCGGGGGATTTTAAACAAGGTTTTTCTTGCGTGACAGCGGAGTTAAAAAAACAAGGAGAAACTGTCGCTCAATATTTAGGAAGCTTGCTACCAGCACCGGAGGTTGACGAGTTGCACAAAAGGTGGAAAGTTAGCTGTCGCGCTACCCAACATCACAGAAGCAGTTCTCGAATCAAAATCAAGCCGGCAGGTAAAACAAATATCTCTGAAGACAAGCCTAATATTATCTATGAAGGTTTGAGAAAAGAGATGAACAATTGGTTGAGTGCCGATGAGTTTTACAGAAAAATAGAGGTAAAACTGCGAACAGAAATTAGCAATCGAGACGAGTTAGTTGAAATATTTTTAGAATGCAATAATTCTGAGATTTGGCAGTTACCTTGGGATGTGTGGCAATTTCGCCAAGACTACAATAACTGTGAAATTATCGGCAGTTCCCCTGAATATAAAAAAACTCCCCAACAGGCAATGATAGGGGGAATACCTCTAGATTCGCGAGGCAGAATTTTATGTGTTTTAGGTAACAGCCAGGGAATTGATGTCAGCAAAGATACAGCGGAAATCACCAAATATCTGGGCGATAGCTGCGACTTACAATTTCTTGAGGAACCAACTTCCCAAGAGTTACGCAACCAGTTATTTGATGAAAAAGGCTGGCAAGTTTTATTTTATGCGGGGCACAGCGATAGCGATATCAATGGTGCCAACGGATTGCTATATATAAATCAACAAGTTACAGACAATGCTGTCACTTTACAAGACTTCAAAGAAGGTCTCAAACAAGCTATTTTCAAAGGATTGGAATTACTCATTTTCAATTCTTGTTCGAGCATGGGTATAGCAGCAGATTTAGTCACAGAAGGTATTTCTTTGCCATCAGTGATTGTGATGCGGGCACCAATCCCGGATTTTATTGCTCAGGAATTTGTGAAGTCTTTGTTTAGATATTTAGCTCTCAAAGAACCTCTATGTTTAGCAGTACGAAAAGCTAAGAATGATTTGCTACGCTACGAACATCAATTCCCCGGCGCTAGTAGCATACCAATGCTTTGCCAGCATCCAACTTTTGAGGGATTAAAATTATTAGAATTAAATTGCGATCGCCCTTTTGCTGTACTGACAGATGATGTAACCCCAGTTAAACCAAGCTATCCCGTAGCAAATCGCCCAAACCAACTGCAATTTACGATTCCAACTAAATTTATGCAGCGTACCAGCATCAGTTTAGCCGGTTTGGCGATCGGCTATCCACTCATCGGCCCGCATCTGGCATCTGCGATCAACACATTTGGGATACAAAACCACCGCAACCATCAATTTTTAATCGCGAAAGCTTCATACAATCTAGCTGCATCAATCAATCCTGCTAACGGCGAGTCTTCCTATAACTTATCCGAACTTTGTAGAGAATTAAGCGATCGCAAATGCGAGCGAGAATCAATGCAAAATGCAGTCTGGCGGGGACTTCCAGAAGCTCACGCTCAAATATCCAAATCCTTCTTGCTGGAAAATAAACCTGAAGAGGTATTAAAAGCGATCGCACTTTGCCTTCAAACAGCTAAACAGGATGGAGTGAAATCAGCTTGTTTCAAGAATCGCGGCTGGCTGCGCTTGAAGCAAAATCGATACGACGTAGCGGAAACCGACTTAAGAAAAGCAATATCTCTCAGCAATCAGACTCCAGAAGCTCAATGCCTTTTAGCCCAGGTACTCGAAGCTAAAGGAAAACCACAAGCAGCACTCATACATTGGCAACAAACACTAAAATCTGCCAATTCCAGCATACCAGAACAAGACGAATGTATCCAAATGGCAAAGGAACGCTTACCAATAAAATAATAGGAAAAAGTTAATGAAAAAACAGACGACAGTTGTTATGGGTGCAAGCGCGATCGCATTTACGTTAATTGCGATCGATATTTTGCCTCATCCCCACTTTGGAATTGACAGCAATTCATCCAAAATATCCGCCAACAACCCGATAATTTCCCCAGCAATCGCAGCAACGACAAGAATACCCAACGGACAAATCCTGAATATTAGCGGCGAAGTGCAGTTACAGCGTCAAGATGGGAGAAATATTCGTCCCAGTGCGGGTACGCCAATTTATCCGGGTGACAAACTGCAAACTTCACAAAACGGACAAATTACGATTCAATGTGCAGATTTAGGGATTAAGTCAATTAAAGCGGGTGAAAATCAATTAAATACCTGTTTGTTGGCTAGCGAAAAGTCGAAGGATGAGTGCAATAAAAATTTAATTAGATGTCCCGATCGCGGCGACGATCAAATTGTTTGGAACAATGCGCCAATTCCTTATATAATCAGTCCGAGGCGGACGAAATTGTTGGGAAACAAGCCAATTTTGCGCTGGAATCCGGTTGCGGGTGCGACTAGCTATAAGTTGAGCATTCTCGAAAATAAAGCCAAGTTAAATTGGGAAATGACAGTTAACGGTACAGAGGCGATGTATCCGGGGGAACCGGCGCTGAAACCGGGTTTTAAATACAGGTTGATTGTGGAGGCGAATACGGGGGTTTCTTCGGAAAGTCCTCTGCTAGAGGGGGATACAGAGTTTCGATTGCTGGATGAGAAGGAGGTTGAAGGAGTTAAGGAGGCTGTACGGACGATCGAGCAACAAGTACCGAATGCAGCGAGTCAGAAATTGGCGATCGTACAAATATATCGTAGCGCCAACTTGACTGCCGAAGCAATAGAAATCCTAGAAAGCTTACCAGCAGAGGGATTTGAGACAGCACCCATCTACCGCACGTTGGGAGAAATGTATCAAGGGCGATCGCAACTGATGCCGCAGGCTAAATTCTACTATTTAAAGGCGATTAGTAGAGCAAAACCAGACGATATCGAAGAGCTAACTGAGGCACATTACGGTTTGGGAGAAGTCCATTCATCTATGAGGGAGAATCTGGAAGCAATGCAGTATTTGAAGTTGGCAAAAGAGGGATATCAAACTTTGGGAGATGTGGAGATGGTAGAAAAAATAGAGAAGCAGTTGCAAGATGTGCAAAGAAGAGAAGAGAGGAAATAGTCACGGGATATGACGTTGATCGTTGCTGAATTTGCGATGTCGCAATAACCCAAATTCGTAGGGGCGGGTTCGCCAGGGATTTTGTCACTCACAAACAATCGTTATAAACCCGCCCCCGCCCAACGAATAACCCCCAAAAACATCCCCGCCACCTGGTTAAATTCAATGTATTCTTAATTTCTGGGTGGGGTGGGGGCGGGTTTTTATAATTGTCGTTTGGTGTCATATATTTCGGCGAACCCGCCCCTACAGGATGGTGATATAATATTCGATATTGTATTGATTTACAAAAAATATGAAATACAATCCTAATATTCATCATCGCCGTTCTATTCGTCTACCAGGATACGATTACAGCCAACCTGGTGCATATTTTGTGACAATTTGTATTTGGCAACGTCAGTGTTTATTAGGTGACATTGAAGAACAAAATATGCTATTAAGCCGTTACGGTGAAGTGGTAAAATTTAATTGGTTTAATCTCAAGACAGTATATCCTCATATAGAATTAGATTCTTTTGTCATTATGCCGAATCATATTCATGGAATCATCATCATAAAAAATCAGGATAAACGTCATGGGTTATCCGAAATTGTGAGAGGCTTTAAAACATTTTCTTCCAGTCGGATCAATCAACTGCGCCGTGTTTCAGGAATCCAGGTATGGCAAAGGGGTTATTACGAACATATTATTCGCGATGAGACAACATTTGCCAAAATTCAGCAATATATTATCAACAATCCGTATAAGTGGGAAACGGATGAAATGTACCCATCTAAAAAGTTTTCCAATTCCCAGAGAATCAATATTAAATTAGACAGCAAAAATTTATTGTTGATGAATTTACGATCTTAAAAAGAGAATTCGTAGGGGCGGGTTCGCCAACGAATTTGTCACCCACAAACAATCTCAAAAACCCGCCCCCACCCAACAAATAAGCCCCAAAAACATCCCCGCCACAGGGTTAAATTCAATGTATTCTTAATTT
>NZ_JAHRFA010000002.1:105178-178028 GCF_020883045.1 Microcoleus sp. CAWBG58
AAATTCGTAGGGGCGGGTTCGCCAACGAATTTGTCACCCACAAACAATCTCAAAAACCCGCCCAACACAACCAATAACCCCCAAAAACATCCCCGCCACAGGGTTAAATTCAATGTATTCTTAATTTCTGGGTGGGGTGGGGGCGGGTTTTTACAATTGTCGTTTGGTGTCATATATTTCGGTGAACCCGCCCCTACAGGATGGTGATATTATGTATTGTTAGATGAATAGATTATCACAGTAACATTTTTTTAAACATGAAATTAACACACAAAAACAATCTATTTTTCCTAACATTCCTCTCCTTCAGCACCTTAGCAACTTGGGAAACAGGACTTTTCACCCCATCGCAAACTGCCACAGCGCAAATCACCCCCGCCACCGACGGAACCAATACTCAAATCACCCCAAATGGCAATCAATTCAACATTCAAGGTGGTCAACAATCCAGCGACGGCACAAATCTATTTCACAGTTTCCAACAATTTGGTTTAACTCAAGGACAAACCGCCAATTTTATCTCAAATCCCAATATCCGCAATATTTTAGGGCGAGTTGTCGGCGGCGATGCTTCGCTGATTAACGGCTTAATTCAAATTACGGGCGGCAATGCCAATTTATTTTTAATGAATCCGGCGGGGATTGTTTTCGGTGCAAATGCGAGGTTAGACATTCCCGGTTCTTTCACCGCGACTACTGCTACAGGAATTGGTTTGGACAATAAGTGGTTTAATGCTGTTGGTACGAATACTTATGCACAATTAGTCGGAAATCCGAACAGTTTTGCTTTTACAAATGTACAGCCGGGAGCAATTATCAATTTAGGCAGTTTGGCTGTGAAACAGGGGCAGAATTTAACCTTGTTGGGTGGCACGATTTTGAGCACGGGACAACTTTCTGCACCGGGAGGCAATATTACTATTGCGGCGGTTCCGGGTAAGAATTTAGTCAGAATTAGTCAGCCGGGAAATTTATTGAGTTTGGAGGTTCAGCCACAATCTGCTACGGGAAGTTTACCTCAAGATTGGGTATTGCCAGTTGCATCTTTGCCAGAATTGTTAACTCGTCCAGGGGTAAGCGCAACGGGGATAACTGTTAATGCTCAAGGGCAAGTAGTATTAACTGGTTCTGGTACTCAATTAAAAAATGGGGATGCTTTTTTCAATGGAACTATTAGTACCTTATCTACAACTGATAAAATCAACAGTGGTTCCGTACTTGTACAGGCTCTCGGTAATATTATTACAACAGATATTAATACTAAATGGTTCGGCGCATTAGGCAGGGGAAATTCAGGCAATATTACTATTACTAGCATGGCAGGAGGCATAAACACTACTGCTGGCACTTTATCTAGTTATTCCTATAATGGCAATGCTGGTAATATAACACTCAATGCTCAACAAAATATTGTCACTGCCAGTTTAGAATCAGCACTCGATCAATATGTCACTGGTTATGTCAAAACAGGAAACTCTGGTAATATTTCGATTACTAGCACGGGAGGTTCCATCGATACCAGTGCTGGAGGTTTAGACAGTAGAGCAAATAATGGTAATGCCGGTTCCGTTACGCTACAAGCTAAGAATAATATTACTACTGCTGAGATAATAACTCTTCTTTTGGGCGGAACAAGTGGTAATAGTGGCAATATTTCGATCGTAAGTACAGAAGGAAGCATAAATCTTAATGGCGGTAGATTACATAATAGAAATTCTCAACTAGATAATTTTGCTTACAAATTAGATACAGGAATTACATTCGGACAAGGAGGTTCTATTTATCTGGAAGCAAAAAATGATATTACAACTGGTATAATCTATACTAGAGTTGCCAATAATGGAGTTGGAGTAAGTGGTAATATTTCTATTTTAAGTAGAGCAGGAAATATCAATGTCAGCGGTGCACAAGTGTCAACCAATTCTGATAATAATAATGGTGGTGCAATCAGATTGGAGGCTAATGGCAATATTAATGCCAATCAAATTTCTACGACTGGTAGGCAAGAAGGTGGTGCAATAAATCTCAAGAGTAATGGTTCGATCAATTTGGATTCGCTCAATGCCGATGGTGAAAACAGCAAAGGTGGAAATATTACGGTTCAAGCTCAAAATGGTATTCAAATATCACCGACTAATCCAATATTTTCTCGTTCTTCGGTTGGCAATGGTGGCAATATTATTCTGTCTAATACTAATGGAAATATTAATATTGGGGGTATAAATACTGAGTCTAAATCAAAAGGTGGCAATATTGACATTACTAATAATAATGGTAACATCAATACAAATCAGTTGGTGGCAGGTGCTTATGTACAAGGCACTCCGCCATTCACAACTCAAACTGGCGGTAATATTAATGTAAATGCTGGCGGCAATATTACGACTACTGTTGTCGCGTCACAAGCTCAGCAACAAAGTGGGTCAATAAATCTTAATAGCAATGGCTCTATTACTACTCAAAATTTATTTGCTGTTGGCAATAATAATGGTGGAAATATTACTCTCAAAAGCGGTGCTGCGATCAATACTACTGCTGGATTTATAAATGCAATGGGTGGTAATAATGGGGGTAATATTTCTCTCGAAGCCACGGGCAATATCAATACAGGCGAAATTGGTAGCGCTCTATTATTAAGCGGTTTCAACGCCAATAGTGGCAATCTTCGCATTCAAAGTGGTGGCAATGTTAACACAACTGCTGGCCCCATTATTACTGCGGCAGCCAATGGTAGAGGTGGAAATGTAACCATAGATGCTAAAGGAACTCTGGCGACTTCTACTATTAATTCTCGCACTTTTTCTGCCAATACTAATGCGATTGGTGGCAATATAGATCTCACGGCAAAGGAATCCATTACTGCGTCAGGGAATATCGAGACTAACCGCAATAATATTACATTTAATGCTCCGTTAAGATTGGCGAATGACCTGTCTGTCAAAATCTCGGGTACAGGTGACATAACTTGTAAGTCTACAGTTGACGGGCCGTACAATCTGACGGTTAAACCTGATACGGGAATGGCTCAATTTTTCGCTCCTATCGGTAACGCGACTCCTCTCAATAGCGTCAAAATTGAAAATGATATTATAAGAACAAGTGCCGCAATCAATATTTCTACAACTAATAATATTACTACCCAAAATATTACTTCTCCATTGGGAATTTCTTTGTACAGTGAGAAGGGAGAAATTCAAACGGGTAATCTTAATTCTAGTTCCTCTACTAATGGTGGAAATATTAGTCTAAATGCTGGTGGGAATATTACTGTCAATCAAATTGACAGTCAGAGCCTTGGTAGTGGTACGGGTGGGATTATCTATGTTTGGACTGAAAAGTTTTTTCGAGCAATCAACTCTTTTACAGATAGAAATGGCGTTGTTGCTAGCATTTCCTCTGCTGGAGGTGCTGGGGATAAAGGCGGTACAATTTTGCTGCGTCACGGCGGTAATGGACTGACGCCTTTTATTGTTGGTAATTCAACAACTAACGGAACTTTTGGTGCTATTACTCGGGGAAATAGCACGGCTGAGTCAAATATTTCGTCGGGTAATAGCTATCTTTATACACACAAACAGGATACAGAAAAGATTGAAATTCGATCGATACCAAATCCTCAGCCATCACCAACACCGACTCCTTCGGCAACACCGACTCCTTCGGCAACACCGACTCCTTCGGCAACTACTCCAGCGCCAGCACCTGCAACCACTCCAACGCCTACAACCACTCCAGCGCCAGCACCTGCAACCACTCCAACGCCTACAACCACTCCAGCGCCAGCACCTGCAACCACTCCAGCAACTGCACCTGCAACCACTCCAGCACCTGTAAGCACTGCGTCGCCTGCACCTGCAACCACTCCAGCGCCAGCAACCACTCCAGTACCAGCAACCACTCCAGTACCAGCAACCACTCCAGTACCAGCAACCACTCCAGCACCTGAAACCACTGCGTCGCCTACACCTGCAACTACTGCGCTTGGCCCGATCGCGATTGCTACTCCGTCACCAACAACCGCACCAACTCCCGCACCTTTACTTGTAACCAGACGCCAGCCACCACAGGCTTTATCCCCCGCCGCAACCCCATCCCCAACACCCGAAATCGCAACCCCAACTCCCACCCCAACACCCGCAATCGCATCCCCAACACCCGCAATCTCGATCGCAACCGAAACCCCAACTCCATCCCCAACACCCGAACTCCCGCCGATCGATTTTTCCACCATCCAAGAGCTCTTAAACACCAATTTCTTCACGCTGCCGCCCCGTACAACCCGCACGCAGCCGTCACTTCCAACAATACCCAGCGCCACCGATCGCATACCTGTCGCGCCCGCAATTCCCCCCATCGCTCAACTCACCGCCCCGATCGCACTCCCAAGCCCGATCGCACCTTCAAGCCCGATCGCACTCCCAAGCCCGATCGCACTCCCAAGCCCGATCGCACCTTCAAGCCCGATCGCACCTCCAAGTTCGATCGCACCTCCAAGTTCGATCGCACCCATACAATTGCCTGACAATCCGCCTGTAGCAGCAATTCCACTTGTAATTCCACCCTCTTTCTCTCCCATTCCCGCACCCATTTCTCCAGCCACCGCAGCACCCGTCCAAAGCGAAAATTCGCAACAAGATTTAGCCTTTTTAATTGGCGATTTATTAGGAGCAAAAACCAGTATCACTCTAAATCCTCAAACCGGAAGCCAAACTTTTGATTGGCAATTTTCCAATCCCCAAAACAATTTCTCTATCACACCACCGCCCATTCAAAAAACCGCAGAACTAACTTTAATAACTCCTCCCGAAAACCCGCCAGAAAACCCGCCACCGCCAAGCTCTTCTCTTTCCCAAGAACCTGAAGGATGGATAATTTTAACACCTACTCCTGCGCCTACTATTGAGCCAGCAATTACTGAAATTGAGCCTAATTCCTTGGCAAACACTCCCGAAACTATTCCAACTCCAGCGCCAACTCCAGCACCAATTCCAACTCCAACTCCAGCACCAATTCCAACTCCAACTCCAGCACCAACTCCAGCACCAATTCCAACTCCAGCACCCACACCCGCACCCGCACCTACTCCTGCACCCGCACCTACTCCACCCGCAGATATCCCAAATCTGATTCCCTTAGAAATTAGCAGATTTAGCGTTGAACAAGCTTTAGATCGAAACAATGCGAATGAAGCTGTCCCCCTAATTGACAAACTGTTTGAACAAGACTATGAAAATTATTATGAGGAAGATTTCACCGACAAAAAAGTAACGGTTGAATATTTGAGAGAAACTCTCAAAACTATCAAAGAGGAAACCGGGAAGCAAGCTGCGATTGTTTACGCGATCGTCCGTCTCGAACAATTGTGGCTAGTGTTAGTAGTTCCTGACGGCCCTCCTATTCTCAGAAATATCCCCGTTGAGAGCCAAAACTTGCTAACAACAGTGACTGAGTTTCACCGCTCGTTAGCTAAACCCAATGACTCGGAAGATACAGAATATTTAGCAAATGCTCAGCAACTTTACCAGTGGTTGATTGCGCCGATTCGTTCCGATTTAGAAGGACTAAATATCGATACGCTAGTTTTTTCCTTCGATGCTGGTTTGCGACAATTACCGCTTGCAGCTTTGCACGACGGAAAGCAATTTCTAGTAGAAAAGTACAGCCTCGGTTCAATTCCTAGTGTTAGCTTGACTAATACCAATTATCAAAGTTTGAAAAATGCTCGAGTTTTAGCAATGGGCGCTTCCTTATTTCCCCATACTAATAAAGAGCAGTTGCGTGCAGTGCCGATCGAATTATCTGCGATCGCCGGTACCGCAAGCAACACCCAAAATGCTGGTGAATTACCGCTGTGGCGCGGCCGCTCTTTTCTCAATCAAGATTTTACTGTGGAAAATCTCACGAAACAGCGACAGCAACAGCAACAGCCTTTTGACATTGTTCACCTAGCTACTCACGCTAGCTTTCCGCTCAATCAAAACGGACGCAAGGAGGCTGAGATTGACTTGTGGAAGCGCTCTTTGCCGCTGGATGAATTTCGGTTGGCGAAGTGGTACGATCGCAGGCAAGTACAGTTATTGGTGCTGAGTGCGTGCGAAACTGCGATCGGCAATAGTGAGGCAGAAATGGGTTTTGCTGGACTGGCAGTCCGCAGCGGTGTAAAATCAGCTTTGGCGAGTTTGTGGAAAGTTAATGATTTCGCGACTTTGGGGCTGATGACTGAGTTTTATGCTAATTTGCGATCGGCTCCCATTAAGGCTGAAGCCCTCAGACAAGCTCAACTAACGATGATTCGCCAACAGGTCGCGATTAAAGATGGTAAGTTGGTGGGGAGTCAAAAAAGGGCGATCGACCTTACTCGGGCGGGAAAAGTACCAAATTCAGATTTATCTCATCCCTATTTTTGGGCGGGATTTACACTAATTGGCAGTCCTTGGTAATCAATTACCGAGCATCTCATTTTAATACCAAATTGTCAAAAAATCTTGTTTGCAAAAATGAGATACTCCCTAGCCAAACGTAAAACTAAACTCTTTAGCCAAGCAAAAACTATGAGCAACTTTACTCAAATATTCAAGTCAAAAGATAAATCTTCAATCACCTTGGGTTTAGAGGAATCCGTCGCAGCGATCGCACTTGTCGCAGCGGAGGCTAATTCCCCTGACGCCGATGCAGATATCTTAGAAAGCATACTTTGGGATTCAGAAATATTTGCTGAATTCTCGGAAGAGGATATGTCAGAAATGTTGCAATATTTGGCAAATATCATCGCGGAAGATGGTTTGGGAGGATTATTTAATACGGCTTGTGAATCACTGCCCGAGGAGTTGGTGTTAGATACTTTTGCCATCACCGTAGCAATGTTTGTCGCAGACAATGAAGTATCAAAAAAACACCGGGATTTTCTCAAGGAATTTCAAGAAGTATTAGGTGTAGAGGATGAGGAAGCCAACGAAATTATTGAGAATGTAATTGACGCGTACTCGCAAATAGAAATTGCAGAGTCTGATTTCGAGGTCGAGGAGCCGTTGTACCTATCTGCTAAAGGCAATTTTACGGTTTCGATTCCAGTTGACAAGGAACGAGGCGGTAGAATTGAGGATGGAGATGGTTATGTTGCATTTTCTGATGACTTTGGCGTTTTGCTGAAAATTGATTATCTCCAGATTTCTGGCGATATCGAAGAATTCATCGAGTCAGCGGGCGAACTAGCATATCTCAGACCGTTTCTCAACAATTTTATTGAGCAGACAATTCTTGATAAATTTGCCAACTCTGATTTACTCTATACCGAATATTTAGAAGATGAGCAAGCTTATTTTGCAGTAGTCGATTTGCCTGGAGGCGCAACTCTTAGCGTGCAAAATAATGATGACCAAGTTACTGCGCTGGATGCTTACCGGGGATTTATGGCTTTTATCGTTGACGATTTTTGCTACACGGTAAGTTGTCAGCGAGTTTATCAGGACAAGGATGAATTGGGTTCTCTTGAGTCGGAGGTTGAGGGCATTATGAACAATATTTTTGATTTCATTGAGACGATCGAATTCTCTGAAGTTTAATAAACTTGACTTATCGTGGATTGAGGGAAAGTTAAAGTATTGAACAATTAATCCCTCATATCAAATCCGATTGATTACCATCACAAAAACCGTTTGTAGTGCGGACTTCAGTCCGCAGCATAAAGCGGACTGAAGTCCGCACTACAAACCTTACTTATTGGGGTCAGTCGCTCGGACATGATATCATATCAAATCCGATTCCATTGCTATTCATCTCTATCTTCTCTCTCTGTGCCCTCTGCGCCCTCTGCGGTTAAATCATTCCGATACAACCGGAAACGATATCAATCCCTCAATCTCAAATTGCAAAAGGTGCGTCGCCAGGAGATTTTTCATTGAATGCTTGAGATTTACCCAGGCGACACACCCTACAAATACTCGCGATTATCGATCGCAAAAGGTGCGTCGCTATCAGATTTTTCATTGAATGCTTGAGATTAACCCAGGCGACACACCCTACAAATACTCAATCTCAAGGGGTTTTTGCAATAAAATAGTGCGATCGAGAATTAGGCTTTTTGACCAATTCTCGATCGCACTTCCAACTCAAATCACTCAACCGCAGTCTAGAGATAGCAGCAATTAGCCGCCCTTTGCGACTAATTAGTAGTTTGAGCTTCCACCAATCTTTGCTTGAGTTCTTCCAAAGCGCTCGCCCAACGCGGATCTGGCTGTACCGAACCGGAATCAGCACTCGAAACCGTTGTTGTTGACTGATTGCGGCGAGACTTGTTGTTGTCACCCCGACGGCGATTGCTTTTGCTAGAACCGCCACCTCCACCTTGGGTAGGAGGAGCCGAGCGCTGCTGTTGCTGCGGTGCAGGGATTGGTTGCGACGGCGACGATGATGCCAACTGCGGGGCAGCAGGCGATGATGACTGTTGCTGATCGTCTTCGCCCTTCTCAGATTTACCCTTAGAGCGAGGCAATGCCTTCTCTATTTTCAGGGGGTTTTCTTTGAACATCAAGCCGTTGTATTTCTCAATAACTTGATCGGCTTGTTCGTCGGTTAGCACCGTCACAAAACCAAATCCCCGGCATTTACCAGTTTTGCGATCTGTAATTACCTTTGTGGTAACAGATTCGCCTTCGGGTGCAAAAACTTCTTGCAACTCTAGGCGATCGAGTTCCTTCGGTAGATTACCAACATAAAGACGAATAGACATGAAAAATTCCTCCAGATTGGGATTTTAATTAGTTTGCTCGAACGAAATTACCTGAAGTCAAATCAATATTGACCGCAGGGAAGCACCGCATAACCACAGAATTTGCACATTCCTCCCACCAACCTTGACAGCTCCCCCCATCTTTTAGAACAAAAAGATGATTTACTCTGATCGTGCCGGAACTGAACCGCCAATGCAGAGAGCTTTTAAATCTCAGGTTGTTGTGTAAACTTTTAGTCATCACTCAAATGTTTAGGCTATTGGCTGTTCTGTATTACTTGCTTTCGGTTTTGATTCAGAATGTTTATAGCCAGCGCCGTGTAGAAATTTATGTCCAAGGATGTCAATTGCGAGCGATCGGAATGCCAGTATTCAGTCTAATACAGTGAGGGAGAAAATCGCTAACATTTTTTCAGCCAGTAATCTTACCTCACTTCTAATCTCGCTCCTAATGTTGAGGACTACTCACTTACCCGGTATCCCTCAAATCGGGCCCGGCAGTGTCCGACCATTCTTTAAAGGTATCACAGCCTTGGTAACAGAGCTAGTTATTTAGGAAGATTTCATGCTGTATTGAACGAAAACCGTATCTGAATCACTTTTCTGAATTTATCCCCCAGAGCTAAATAGGCTGTCGAAAAAAAACAGCCGACAGGCGGCTGGCTGAACTTGCTGTGTTGGGAGGTTGACAATTTTTACGCAATGCCTTAGCGATTGTAGCCAACTGAAGTTATTGCGCTATTTGGTTCAATCCGATTCATGTAAACAAATGTAACAGGATGTTGGCAAAAAAGCAACATTTCTTTATGAAGGGTAGATCAGTTGACAGTTGACAGTTGACAGTTGACAGTTGACAGTTGACAGTTGACAGTTGTCCGTCATATTCAATAAAGGTACGTTGTTGCGCTTCAGCGCTCTTGTCTATATACAAAGAGCGCTAAAGCGCAACTACGTACCTCGTCGTCTCATCTTCCGCCTTGGGTAATGATGTACGCGCCCCAAATAGCAGCAGCAAAGGCTAAAATCGCAGACCAAATCGGATGTCCGCTATCATTAACGAGTCCTTGTTGACTGCGGAGAGTTTCCAGGTCGATCGCCACAGTAGCACCCCGACGCAGCCAACCAGTCGCCACAACCGGTTTTCCGATCAGATCGCTGGGGCGAGTCGTCTGTTTGAGCAAAAATGGGTACAAAGAGCCGATCGGGCCAATCGTCGAAACATAGTGCAACCTCACCAAACCCGTCGCCGTTTGCAAAATCAAATCCTGTCCCAGCCAATTGTCAATACCAGTCCTACCCAAAAGTTGCCCGGAAAGCTGCACTGGTTGAGCATCTACGGGCAGAGTTTCGGGATTTGACAAAATTTCGGGTAAACTTGGCGAAGCGGTTTTTCGTGGAATAATGTCGGGGAAAAAATGATTGATCCGCAGCAAAGTACCGAGACAAAATCCGATCGGCAAACAGCCCCAAAGAATGGATCTATCGCCCAAAAGCCAATCGAATTGCCAAATACTCGTCTTCGACAACAGCCAGCTAACCATCCACAGCAGTGCCACAATCGCCAAACTCATCGGAATTCCCAAAAACGGCGCACCCTGTAAAAATAGTTTTGAGTCTTTAAATTCGAGTATGGATTTAAACAGAGATAATTTTCCGGTTTTGGGTTTTTCCGGCGACAGACTCGCCAAATCTAACTCAGTCTCCAGTTTCCAGAATTGAGCGTAGAGTTCCAACAGCTTGAAACGCTCTCCCATCAAAGGATGCGTGTTATTAACCGTGAAAAAAGCGCGATCGGGATTGGCGACATCCCACAGCAAAATCTGTTGTAGGGGCGCGCGCAATGCAGCACCACCGAAGGTTACAGCTTGGGCGACGCCGACGGGTAACAACAAATCGAAACTTTCGAGAAAAAAGCTAGTTTGTTTTTGCTGTTCGATATTTGCAGCAATGCCGATCGCAATTTTAGTCAGCGATCGCGTCAAACCGTTGGGATTGCCAGTAATTTCTGCTGAAGTGCGATCGCTAAAATATACTCTGCGACGCGACAACCACAACATCGGCCAACGTAATAATTTATAAATCCCGTAACTGGTGGCAGAAATTGCAGCGGTGACAACTCTCACAGTACGACGCAAAAAGTCGATCGTCATTAAATCGCACAACCGCTCGCCCCAGTATGCAGTCTGCCAATATATAAGATAAGGAATCTGAAGCACCAACATCGCCAGCGACATCGGCGCAAAATCCCAGTGAGAAATATGCGCCAACTCCCGCGCAAAAATAGTGGCAATTTCCTCATCCGTCAATTGATCTAACAGCCCTTGACTGACAGCAATCCGAGCAAAACGGGGAAAACAGCCGTAACTGAAAGCTACAGGAACATTTAGCGGCAAAAGTTTCAGCACAGGGGTTCGCATATTTTGCTTAGTGCAAAAACTGCGGAGTACCCGAGAAGCTTCTTTGCTGTGCTTGGATAAAACTGAGCCGCGCAGGTTTTCGATACCGCAAAAAAGTTTTAGCAGCGCATCTATCAGCCAGGGAGAAGATGCCAAAAGCAATGCGAAAACAAACTGCACGAAGAAAGTTGGATCTCGGTAAAAAAGCTGAATTGGCTGAAAAATTGGCAATCTAGTAAATATGTAAAGCTGAACTAAGAAAGCATTGGTATTTGTCAGCAGGAATTGTAGAACAAATCGGGCTAGAAAAAATAGGGCGATCGCACTTGCAACAGCTTCCACTCGAAAATTCAGCAACTTTAGCGGTTTGAGGGGGCGCGGATTTTTGGTGCGCCCGGTTTCGCGCCAAGTAAGTTCGTAGGTATCAGGGCTAACGAATCCGGGGATATCTGTTGGGGAACCGGAACTGTTTTCGTCGCTAATTTCTGTATCAATTTCTGTTTCTATAGGGGCGGTGGATGGTGCGTGCGCGCCCTGTAGTTCGATTTCTGTAGGGGCGGTGCCCCCGTGCCCGCCCTCTATCAACGATTTGGGGGGTGGAGGTGGCGGTGAAATATGTGTCGGTTTGGTATTTGCTGGCGCGACAGTCGGATCTAAGGGAGAAAATCCGGTTTTTTGGTCTGCGGTTTGTAAATCCCCCTCAAGCGTTTTATTAGCCGATTTCGTTGGTGAATCAAAGGCAACAAAGCCGGTTTCTGGTGTAGTTTGTGGCGGTTTTGAGGGAGTTAATTCGGTTAAAGTGCGATCGGCCCAGGTTTTGATTTGGGTGTTGGGGATGTTGGTAAGGGACGTGCATAGGGCGATCGCGCTGTTGACATTACCCGTTGCTTTGTACGCCGCCACCAATCCCATTTGGGCGCGGATTCCGGGCGGTTGATTTGCTGCGATTTGGCTGACAGATTCCAAAAGGGCGATCGCGCGTTGGTAATCTTTTTGTTTCAAAGCAGCTAACCCAGCCTCTAGAGACTGTTTCAGAGATGAATCCGCCGAATTTTGATTGTTTGGAGATGCCATAACTTTAAACAGTTGACAGTTGACAGTTGACAGTTGACAGCGAAGTGATAAGAACCGAGATTTAAACTCCGTTCTTATCACAATCTGCCTTCATGCTGGGGCTTCAAACTCCGCTATTCTGTGATTGCGCTTGCGTCTTGTCTAGGATAGCTTGGACGATGATAGATCACGGTTTTAGCACAGCTTAGTCCCCACAAGATTATTTTGGTGTAGGGACACTCCCAGAGCCTTTCGGAGTGTCAGCTTAATCTCAAATCCTGTCAGAGACTGTTGTTTGACGACTAGGCCCAGATCCCCCCTAGCCGAGGGCGGGCACGGGGGCACCGCCCCTACAGAAGGGGGGAACAGGAATCTTTTCAAAGTCCCCCTTCTTAAGGGGGATTTAGGGGGATCTAGACTTGGAGTAAAACCCAAATCTCTCAGGCATTTCAGGCTTAAGTTGATAGCAATGGGCATTGCGGTCTCCTCTATTATTCCGGTGCTCTTTCAATCAATGGGTTTTAATCTACAATTAAATTAACTCCCCACCCCGACATTTATGCCGATCGACGACGACGAAGATTTTGAGAGCGAGTACATTCCGGGCGATCGCAAACTGCAACTCTTCACAGACAGACACGAATTTACCCAACGATTTGCCTCTTATTTAAACGATGACCCCTCTCCCGCAAAAATTTTGTATTTTTTCGGGGATGGAGGCAACGGCAAGTCATTGCTGCTAAAACACTTGCAGTTTCACTGCTGCAAAAGATTTCCCCCGGAAGTCTGGCAAAGATGGCGCGAAATTCCCAAAGAAAGGGCCGCCGAAGTTGCCGAATTCGTCCGCAATGCAGCACCGAAAACCTATACTTCCATACCCGCAGTCACCCACGATTTCGGATTGATATCGATAAAAGAAGATAAACCGCAAGATAGATTTTACGGCTTGCTGATGCTGCGGCGAAATATTGCAGCAGAAACCAAAAAATATAAATTTAAATTTCCCAATTACGATTTTGCTTGCTTTTGGTATTTGCTGAACAAAGGCGAATCTGACGCAACTCTCAGCCAGCTTTTTCCCGATGATGTAATTCAATTGGTGACACCTGCCATTGAAACTTTTGCGGAATTTCCGGTGGTGGCGCAAGGTGTAGCCGTGCTTAAAGGCATACTTAAATTGAGTGGCATTAAGGGAGCGATGAAATTAATTCAAACTCGCTTGGGTGTCAGCGACGAAAAGGCTGATGAAATTCGCCGCAAAGATATTGATACTGAATTAATCGACAGTTTGCCGAAATTATTTGCCGGGGATTTGAATGCGGCAATGACTGGCAGAAATAAACCAGAACGCCTGGTGATGCTGTTCGATACTCACGAGAAAATGTGGGATGCCAAACGCGATTCTCAGGGGATAACTTTTTGGTATCAAGATGAGTGGTTTCGGCGGTTGTTGAGGGCGCTGGATTACAAATTGGGGATTGTAGTTGCGGTGGCGGGGCGAGATTGTCCGGTGACACAATTGCAGTGGCAGAATGCGCCGAGGTTTCCGATTCCTGAAGATTATATAGATAAACATTTGGTGGGGCATTTGCCTCCCGCCCATGCTAGGGATTACTTGCACAAAGTGGAGATTGATAAGGCCGATTTGGTAGATGCTGTTATTAGATATGCCAGCGTCAATCCCGATAAAAATTGGGAGGATTTGCAGGTACATCCGTTTTATTTGGGTTTGTGCGCGGATGTGGTGCTGGCAGAAAGAAGGCGGGGAGTTGAGTTGCTGTCGTCGGATTTTGCGCGGATTCCGAAATTGGAAAATAAGACGGCGGCATTAATAGATCTCTTGCTCAAATATGTCGATAGGGAAGTGCGCTTTGCAGTGCATTCGCTGAGTGCTTGTCGCGCTTTTGATGAGGATTTGTACATGAAATTGGGAGCGGGTTGTCACTTCCTGGTAAGTGGTGCAAATTTTGAGATTTTGACAAGTTTTTCCTTTGTGTGGAAATCGGAAAAGCGGGGTGATAATTGGTATCGGATTCATGATTTATTGCGGCGCTTCGATGCCGATCGGGATAATCCGAAAACTCGCAGAGCTCATGAATTTTTAGAGGGGTATTACCGGGAATTGGGGGATGTAGCTGAGGCAATTTTTCATGCTAATCGCTTGGATTGGGAGCGAGGTGTACATGAATGGGAAGAGGTGTTTGAGGAAGCATTGGGGCTGAGTCGTTACGGGGAATGCGAGTCGCTGCTGGGAGTTAGAGGTGAGTTGTGGATTAAAAGTGATTTTGGGCTTGGTAGAATTTCCCAATTTGAGGGAGATTACTATACTCAGTTGGCTCGATACGCAGAGGCAAAACAGGAATATTTCGAGGCAGTTGCAGCTTGCGATCGCGAACTTATCCTCACTCCCGACGATGAGGGTACGCTCAACAATAAAGGGAATGCGCTACGATGTCTGGGTGATTTGCAGGCACAGCTAAGTGAATTTGAGGCTGCCAAACTTTCTTACCGTGAGGCGATCGCTGCCTACAATTCAGCTTTAATTATTGCACCGGATTATATCTCTGCTCTCGGCAACAAAGGGATTGGGCTACAAAGGCTAGGTGAGTTACAGGCACTGCTAAGTGAATTTGAGGTGGCAAAACTATCTTACTTAGAGGCAATCGCTGCCTACAATTCTGTTTTAGTTATTGCATCGCATGATTCTAGATGGCTCAGCAACAAAGGGAATGCACTGCAAAGTCTTGGTGAGTTACAGGTACTGCTAAGAAAATTTGACGTGGCCAAAATATCTTACTTAGAGGCAATCGCTGCCTACAATTCTGCTTTAATTATTGCACCGGATTATATCGGGGTTCTGAACAAAGGGAATGCGCTGCAAAGGCTGGGTGAGTTACAGGCATTATTAAGTGAATTTCCCGAAGCAAAACTATCTTACTTAGAGGCGATCGCTGCCTACAATTCTGCTTTAATTATTGCACCGGATGATTCTAGATGGCTCAGCAACAAAGGGAGTGTGTTGGTAAAACTCGGTCAGTTACAAGCAGAGCTAAGTGAATATGAGGCTGCAAAACTATCTTACTGTGAGGCGATCGCTGCCTTTAATTCTGCTTTAGTTATTGCACCTGATTATAATTATGCTCTCAATAACAAAGGGAATGCACTGCGAAGTCTGGGTGATTTGCAGGCACAGCTAAGTGAGAGTGAGTTTGAGGCTGCCAAACTATCTTACTCTGAGGCGATCGCTGCCTTTGATTCTGCTTTAGTTATTGCACCTGATTATATCTTGGCTCTCAACAGCAAAGGGCTTGCACTGAAAAGTATGGGTGATTTGCAAGCAAAATTATCCGATCAACAGGAAGCACTCAAAAATTGGCAAGAAGCACTGGAAATGTTTAATCGATCTTTAGCCATTGCTCCTAATGACGATTGGGTTCGGAATAGACGCGATGCGCTGCAAGAATCTCTGGATTATTTGGGTGAGGATACTGTCAGCAGTTAGCTCGATGAGAAGGAGTAAAGACGCGACATTAAGGAGGAGGAAGTGTCCAGTTAACTTACACCAAAAGTTCACAGGATTTACGCACTCCGACAAAGAAACCGGGTTTTTGGCCGAATCTACGCATCACAACCAAGAATTATCGAAAAAACCCGGTTTCTGGCCACCTGCGCGCAGTCACAAACAAGATTTAGCATGATACATAGACGAAGAGATCCCCCCTAGCCCCCCTTAAGAAGGGGGGGACAAGAGTATTCAGAGTCTCGCTTCACAACGGAGGGTAAGAAAGAGCATTCAAAGTCCCCCTTCTTAAGGGGGATTTAGGGGGATCTAAACTTAGATACAAGCGCGATTTGTCAAGGACTTGACGCTTAAGTTGACGCGGCATAATTCTTGCTTTTTTCCGATTCCAGGTATTGCTTGTAAGCCACCTCATCGCCACCAAAAGAATCGATCGATACCTGTCGTTGTGGCATCGATTTCAAAGGAGCAGCGATCGGATTGTACCGACAGTAACACATCACAATTACATCATAATCACTCATCGGAGTTGGAATATCGGGCGTGTATGTTTGTACCCGCACAACCTCCCAATCACTCACCCGATAATGAGTATTGTGTGCGTGTTCATTTGGATCGTGTTCTGACTCCACCCGCACAAATTCTACAGGGCGATATCCGGGTTCAGGAATCGGTTCCTCAGAAGAATCCCAGTTTTCGGCAATGATAAAAGTTAGAGCTTGGCTGTGTTGGAGTTTTCTCTGTCTCCAGCCTTCATCTTCACCTGACTCAGCTTGAAAAACAATATATTTTTGCATTACTCTTCCTCCTTTTCTTCGAGATAGTTGGGAAATTCTGTTTTCCCTTTGAACACGCAATCGACTTCAAAAATGTACTTATTTTCGATTTCCTCAATGTCGATCAGTTTCCATCCATACTTCTTTTGCATATCCCGGCATTTCTGCGGATTGGTGGCGCTGTGTCGCGAGATATCCCGATCTGCATCGTAGCGCAGCCACCTATTTGGATCGTTATTTGTCATTATTGGTATAGCTCCTGTGTTGGCTCTACAACATTGGAGAAGTCGTCTTGACCCGGTGTTTGCCGCACTGCGTCAAGGCGCATCTTTAGAGTTGATATATTTTATCATAATACCGATTGTGCTTTAATACCCTCTTTATTCCAAGGCTTTCACTGTTGTAGGAATGACGCACTCCGACAAAGAACGGGTTTTTGGCCACATCTACGCATCACAACCAAGTATTATCGAAAAAACCCGGTTTCTGACCCCGCGAATAAGCTTAAATTCTTGCTCTTTTCCGATTCCAGGTATTGCTTGTAAGCCACATCATCGCCATCAAAAGAGTCGATCGATATTTCTCATTTCAACATCGGTTTGAAAGCACGATCGATCGCACATGAGTTCCCAGGCTGAGCCTGGGAACCAACTAAGATATCATTCCTATGGCTGTGACGATCGCAAATCCTCCCAGCTTACCTTCACGACTGCTTGTTCGATCGCACTTTCCGACGAATCAGCACGCTCATCACCTGGCCAGCATTTGCCGCCCGCTGTACGGGGCTCCAATCACCAACTTCGGCAAATCCCAATCGGTACAAAGTGAGAATCGTTTCTCGGACACCCTGGGGCGAACCCACAACCGTTACCAGCACAATATCCTGCTCCGATATCGGCTCCGAATCCGAATTTTGACAATCCTCTTCGAGGGATTCGTTAACCGATTCGTTTTCGTCGGGCACAAATTCCTGTGACATATTATTTTTCTCCTGACTTTGGGTTTTCTAAGGAAACCCAAAAATCCAGCCGCCCCGCATTTCAACGCATAGCAGGGCGGCCACAGAGAGTGTTATTATGCTCTCTTAGCCTCCACACTGCTGATATCAGTTTGGCGGTTATGCTGTCCTTGGCTGTTAGCGCAGCTTTGGGCAGTGCAACTAGATTTTCGGGCGACGCGGGTTGCCTCCTGTGCAAGCAAAGCAACCTCTCAATTCACAGCGTAGCCGCATAGGGGGCCAGCCGTCAACCGATTTTAAATTTTATATTTTGGATTTAAGATTTTGGATTTACTCGTTACCAGGGTCAGCGGCTGGAAACCAGTTAGTTGCGTCGAAATGCTAAATAAAAAGACGAGACGGCGGTTGAAACCAGGTTTACAGTAACGATGTCCGCCTCTGGAGACTAATCAAATTGTACTTGGCGGTATAAATCGGCGATCGCAATTTCCACATTCACCGATTCAAGCAGCAACGAATCTCCCAAATTATACTCCGAGAGTACCCATTGCCCCTGTTGATTGCGCCGAAACATCTCTACTCCCGGCTGTTCAACTTGCACCAACACATACTCTTGTAGCGTTGAAAATTGGCGGTATTTAGCAAATTTTGTGCCGCGATCGATTGCTTCCGTGGAAGGTGATAAAACTTCGACAATCAAGGAAGGAAATTGCACCAATTGCGGATCGCGATCGCGATCGTCGCAAGTTACCACAACATCAGGATAAAAATACTTTCGCCCTGGTTCCACTTGGACTTTTACGTCCGCCATGTACATCTCGCAAGGGCGATCGACAAGGGCATCATCCAGGAGTTTCGAGAAGTTGAAGGTAATTCGATTGTGATTGCGGGTGCCGCCACTCATAGCGACGACTTCGCCATCCCAATACTCGTAACGTTCTTCTTGGGTGGGTTCCCAAGCTAGGTATTCTTCTGCGCTCATCGATAGGCGATCGGGTAAAGCAACCATAAGTGCGATCGGGGAATGAAGTCTGTTTCTAGGATAGCTCAAAAAGGGCGATCGCATTTCATGAAAAAAGCTGAAAAACTTATTTTTTAGCTATAAACTCAAAAGAATACGCAGTCTTTCTTCTACCATCATTAATGTTGTTGCAGAAACTGTCCCCCACCGTTAAAAAAATCTTTCTATACCGATCGATCGCACATCTTCACATTTAATGAAACTTCGCTGTCTAAGTCCTCCTTCTGGGGGGTTAACTTCGACGTGCCAAGGAATTCCTTTATCTTTGGAGGTGACTGGTAGTACCACAACTAATCCCGAAGCACCCTGATTGAATAAATCTACAGATGTCACCAGACAGGGACGCTTGCCAGCTTGTTCTCTTCCTCGTGTTGGATTCAAGTCAATCAGCCATATATCACCCCGTGATGGTTTTGCGGATGTCATTCTAAACCATCCTCTAAAGTGATATCCCAAGCTTCCCGCTCTTCAAGTTCTTGTTGCCAAGCTTCGGGGCGATCGCGTAAGGCAAGATAAGCTTGGTTGGCTGCTGCTAAAAACTGTTGTCTTCGGTATTGTTCGATCGCTTGTTCGAGGATTGTTTGGATTGGTTGTCCTAAGCTTGCAGAGAGTTTGGTGAGGGCTTGATAAGATATATTGCTAATTGTAACTGTAGAAGTTTGATCCATGTTACTTTTTTATTTACCTCGACGTTACGCAGCTATTATAGCTTAAAAGCTGGCGATCGCACAGGCGGGACGCCCGTGCCACGATGGAGGCGGATGAAGGAAAGGGCGATCGCGCTTGGGTGAAATGCTTCGGATGTTGCTCAATTACACTATGTTATGTTAAATTCTCATTGCAATAACTGATGATAGGGGGTGTAAATATGGCTGATTTACCATCAAGAACAAGTGAAACTATAAATCAATTAAAACAGCAGGCTTTAGATATTGTCAATGAAGCTTTAGCCTTGGAATTAACTATTTGCCATGAATAAACAACCGCGCATCCCCGATCCAGAAACATCTAAACGTTTGCTAGCTAACCTCCGCCGAACTCGAATGGAAGTTCAAGAAGTCAATTTAGAATTAGGAGAAATTAACGCGATGTTGGCAGAACAGCTTCGCCAGCAAAGATTGAGTCGAGTCAGGCGATCGCTCAATAGCTCAACAGCAGAATTGTAAATTAGCAAAACCCATAAACAGTTTATCGGCGATCGCAGAAACCAGTTTTTTATAGTCGCGTGGAGCCTCAGAAACCGGGTTTCTTCGGAAAATCTCGTGAGGAGGCGTAAAATTTCGTAGAAACCCGGTTTCTTGGATTGGGGGCGGGGTTCAGAAACCGGGTTTCTTCGGAAAATCTCATGAGGAGGCGTCAATTCTCGTAGAAACCCGGTTTCTTGGATGGTTGGGCGATCGCATGGGCTAGAATCAGTCAAATATGTCGATCGCACTTTGATAGGGCTGTCAATGCCAACCCTACATTTACTTCACTACGTCTATGGCAATCACAATTTTTACAGTAGAGGTGAGTGTGGGGACACCGCCTCTACTGGAGCGGTTGATCTTTTTTTGAAAAGTCCTTAGCGATGGCTCGGAAAGGTCAGAACAAGAATTAGACTATCAATCGCCGTTAGTATGCAATTGGAGATATCAGCCAGTAGTCCATCTCCTTGAATAGCAATACAGATGTAAAAAACAGATACGCCAATACGTAGAAGAAATGCCAAGTGAATGTAGTTCATATCTAAAATATATTACTCACTACCCTTAGCATAGACTTGCGCTGAAATAGATGTCACTATTACCAACATTAGAAAATTAAAAATTTTTGGATCGTTGATAATCAAGATTTTGGAGTATTAAGTGGAGCATTAAAAGGAACATAGTTTGTAGAAGAGATGTGCTTCAAGTAGATGTTTGTAAGGTTGACACTCATAAAAATCAAAACAATGGAGCATTAATCAAAAATTTTGGAGCATTAATTGGAGTATTAATTGGAGCATATAACTTGGAAACCCATCTCCGACGCTGCCAGATATGCTAATATAGATTCCTGTAGCAGCTAGTCAAGTTATGAGTATTATGGCTAATCCTAAATCATCGCTCGGTAAGTTGAATGATGAAAAGATAAAAATTTTGAAAATAATAAAGGCAGAATTGGGAACTGGGGGAGAGAAAAAACTTTCATACAGAAATTGGGCTAAGATACTTCATAAGACTCAAAACCCTACTAGAAGATTACTCCTCCAGTTTCAGGAGCTTGGAGCTATCAATATAACTACACCCCCCAAGAAAGGCCCAGTTCCATGTACGTTTACTTGGTTAGCAAAAGGAGATGAGATTCTTCGTCAAGCCAGTGAATCTCAGGCTATCAAGAAGAGCAAGGGAACTAACAAGGTTAGTAAAATTGACCTGCTGACAGGAGTTGTGCCACTAGATTCAAACCTTTATGTGGAACGGGAAGCGGACAAAAAAAGCAGGGAACCTGTGCAAACCGTCAAAAGCATGCCTTTTATCAGGGTTAAGGGAGCAAAGGGGATGGGAAAGTCATCATTACTTGTGCGTCTGCGACATTTCCTGAAAACTGAACAAGATCAAATCGTTGGTTTTGTCGATTTAGCAGGTGATAGCTTTGAGCCAGAAGCATTCACAAACCTTAATCAACTTTTAGAGCAGTTTACCTATGCGATCGCACAAACATTCAGTAAATCAGTTAGTAGTCTTAATCCGCCACCATTGAAAGAGTATTGGCATTCAAGTGATTTAACATCAGGATTGAAGTGCGCCGATTATCTTCATCAACACATATTTTCCAAAATTAAACAGCCGAAAACCCTATTAATTGATGGTATTGATAAGGTATTAGGACAAAAAAATACTCAGGATTATTTTTGTGGTATGCTTCGGACTTGGAACGAAACAAGAATGAAAAATCCTATCGAAGCACCAATTATCTGGCCTAGTATTGTGATTGCATACTCAACAGAGCCATATTCAGAGGATGATGTTAAAGGTTCACCCCTCAATATAGGAATTGAGGTGATATTACAGGAATTTAGCCCGGAACAACTCGAAAATTTATCTGAAAGGTATCAACTGGAATTAAACCCAAATGAAATTAATAAATTGTACAACCTGATAGATGGTCATCCTGCTTTAACTAATTCTGCACTCTACTTTTTAGCTCAAGATGGTAAGAAATTGTCTGACTTAGATAACGAAGCCACTGAGCTAAATGGGCCTTTTGGGAATCATTTACTTCACATTTGGGAAATTCTCCAAGATCATCCTAGTTTGCGCCAGTGTTTAATTAAAATTATGAAAGGAGAGAAATATGACAATTTTCTTAAGTTTCAACTTGAGAAAGCATGGCTGGTAAAAAATGACGCTAGAGGAGCAAGGGTTAGGTGTGAACTTTATCAGAGATTTTTTGATGTTAATAATTTAGAGGGAATTCATGGATAATCAGCGGCGTAGCTTTTATAACATTGAAGGCGGTACTCTAACTTTAGATGTAGATGCACCCTATGTAGTGCGAGATGCCGATGAAAAATTGCATCAATTTGCCCAAATTGAACAGAGTAGAAGTCGTGTATGCTTTATTTTGGCTCCACGTCAAGTAGGAAAATCTAGTTTGATGGTGCGTACCGTTAGTCGTCTCACTACTAATAATTTTGTTTGTGTTCAAATTAATTTACAAGACCTTGGTGAGGTTGAATCAGCCAGAGAATTATGGTACAGTCTCTTAGCGCTCACCTGCCAACAAGTGCAGTTACCTGATGTTAACTTAGTTGAACAACTAAATACTGTTTGGGGTAAAACTCCAGACTTGTCTCCAACTGTGCGATTTAGAAATTTTTTGATTCAAGAGATCCTGAGCAAAATAAATAGTAAAAAACTAATTATTTTTGTTGATGAAATTCAGGTTTTACGGAAATGGAAGTTCCAAGATAGTAGTTTTTTTATTGGAACTATAAAAGCTTGGTCAGAGAATAGGAGTGAACCGTCTCTTCAGAATCTAGGGTTTGTACTGCTCGGAGTTGCCAAGCCGTCCGATCTTGTGACAGACTATACTCAAACCTTGAATCTGGGAGTGCAAATCGAACTAGGAAATTTGACCAGAGACTTTGAGCCACTATTGAAGGGGCTTGAGCCAGTTACTAGCGACCCAGCCAAAGTCCTAGACTCAATTCTGTATTGGACTGGGGGACAACCTTTCTTGACGCAGGTGCTTTGCCACTTGGTAGCTACTGAGAGTATAATAGATGATGATGTACCTGGTGTAAAGCGCTACATTAAAGAGTTAGTATTAGAGAAAATTATTAGAAATTGGAGGAGTCAGGATAAACAATTACATTTACAAACCATTGAAAACTGGTTCATCAAGGTAGATACTAGCCAAAAACTGCAAAAACTTGCTGCAATTAGGCTTTACAGGCAAATCTTGAATGAGGGTTCAGTTGAATTTGATGCTCGTCAAGTTGAACAGTGGGACTTGCTAATCTCAGGTATTGTTGCTAAAGAGGATGAGCGCTTAAAAGTTGCTAATCCAATTTACGCGCAAGTATTTGATACGAAATGGGTTCAAGAAAAAAAAGATTTTTTACAAGAGGGAATTATGGCAGACAAAAGACCTAACATCGAAAAAATTTACAGCCGAGATGTATTCATGCTACTAGATCAAAGTGGCTCAATGACAAGAAAGGATGGGCGTGAAAAAAAACGATGGGAACTTTTAGACGAGCAAGTAATGGCTCATGTGGACGCTATCTTTGAAGCTGGTAAAGAAAGAGGTGAACCAATTTGTGAGGAGATTGTCATCACAACTTTTAATATTGATGAATTTAAAAGTAGCCTATACTTAGTAACTGAGCCATCTCAGGTGGAGGATATTTTTATAGAAAACCGTCCTACAGGTAATACATTCGTTGTTCCTGCTCTCATTAAGTGTCGTCAAAAATGGCTGAAAGGTCGAGAAAAATTAACTGTTGAAGAAGTAAATAATGGGGCTGTTAAAGGAGCTTTTTTTATTATATATACAGATGGTCAGTTTGACGATCGTGAAGCTTTTGAGGAATTCCTCAAAAACACCTGTCTTATGGTGGATGATAGTCGCATTTTTAGGATAATTATACTTGGCATTGGTAAAGATGTTAATGTCAAATATTTTGACGATGTTCATTATAATATTCAGGAAAATAAAGATAGCAAAGGACAAAAATGCAATGTTGTTATATTTGATTTAGCTGATAACGCACTTAATCTAATTGATATGATGCGACGACTCAAACCTGAAGACATGGAAAATCCCAATTTGTTACGAAAGGGGTCGAGGCATAGACAGACTTTAGAGCAGTCTTAAATTAACACCTAACGAAGTGTACTAAAAATTTAGCTAAAAGCTAGTTTTTGACTCAATCATGCACTCCGACCAAAGAAACCGGGTTTTTACCAAATCTTTCAACTGCGACGAAGTATTCTCAAAAAAACCCGGTTTCTGGACTCCCATGCGTAATTCCTACTAAACCAAAGCCTGCCGCTGAGCCTCCAACAATTCCTGAATCCCAGTTTCTGCCAAATCCAAAATTTGATTTAACTGACTGCGACTAAAACTTCCCTCTTCCGCAGTTCCCTGAATTTCAATGATATTCAAATCCCCATTCATTACCACATTACAATCAATTTCCGCCGCCACATCCTCAAGATAATTCAAATCTAAAAGCAGCTCGCCTTCCAACAATCCCACAGACACCGCCGCCACTTGGCGAATCAAAGGAGACTGCACCAAATCACCTTTTTGCACCAACTTATTCAAAGCATCAGCCACAGCCACAAACGCGCCATTAATAGAAGTCGTGCGAGTCCCCGCATCCGCCTGCAAAACATCAGCATCGACCAGAATCGTTCGCTCTCCTAATAGTTCCATATCCAAGCACGATCGCAAACTCCGGCCAATCAACCGCTGAATCTCTTGAGTGCGCCCCGATAACTTCATAAATTCCCGCTCTTGTCGCTGCGGCGTAGCCCCCGGTAACATCCGGTACTCCGCCGTCAGCCAGCCTTTGCCGGTATTCTCCAGAAACCTCGGCACTCCCGGCTTGATGGTAACGCTGCACAGTACCTGAGTATCGCCGCTTTTTGCTAGCACCGAACCGCTAGCAAATTTGGTGAATTCGCGATCGAAACTAATGGGACGAAGTTGATTTGGCTGTCTGCCATCGGCACGTTTTATAGACATAAGTAATGGGGAATGGGGAATTGGGAATTGGTGTCAACTTAACTTCTAACCCAGTCACAGACTGCCGTTTGACGATTAGGCCCCGATCCCCCCTAGCCCCCCTTAAGAAGGGGGGGACAAGAGTGCAGTCAAAGTCCCCCTTCTTAAGGGGGATTTAGGGGGATCCGAGACTCAGATAAAAACGAGATTTATCTTAGATATCCCCTAGCCCCTCTGATAGTCGGGGGGGACAAGAGTGCAGTCAAAGTCCCCCTTCTTAAGGGGGATTTAGGGGGATCCGAGACTCAGCTAAAAACGAGATTTATCTTACTTAGATACCCCCGAACCCCCCTTCTTAAAGGGGGAGAGGAATCTTTTCAAAGTCCCCCTTTTTAAGGGGGATTTAGGGGGATCCGAGACTCAGCTAAAAACGAGATTTATCTTAGATACCCCCCCTAGCCACCCTTCTTAAGAGAGGACAGGAATCTTCTCAAAGTCCCCCTTCTTAAGGGGGATTTAGGGGGATCCGAGACTCAGCTAAAAACGAGATTTATCAAGGCTTTCAGTCTTAACTTGACACTCCTTGGGCATTGGGCATTGGGTATCGATCGACAAATAACAAATAACAGCTAACAACTAACTATTAACAATTTTAAGAATATCCTGCTGCACTTCTTCGGGAGATCGATCGCCATTGATAGTTAACAGCTTGTTCCGATGTTCGTAATACTCTAAAATCGGCATAGTGCGTTCCTCGTACAAATCGAGCCGGCGCTGCAAAATTTCGGGTTCATCGTCCGATCGATCGCGTTCGATCGATCGACTCAGCAACACCTCAGTAGGCACTTTCAACCAAACCGCCCAATCTAGCTCCTGCGCCAAATCCTCTAACAAAAAATCCAATTCCTCAGCTTGAAAAGACGTTCGCGGATATCCCTCCAACACCCAGCCATTAAAAACATCCCACAGCAGCAGCCGGCGGCCGATAAATCGAATCAAAATTTCATCGGGAACCAATTCGCCTTTTTCCACATAAGACACGGCCAACTTGCCCAAGTCTGTCTCACCTGCGATTTCCGCACGCAGAATGTCCCCAACTGCAAGCAAAGGAATGCCCAAATTGTCGCACAATTGTTGTGCTTGAGTTCCCTTTCCCGCTCCTGGCCCTCCCAGAATCACCAATCTCACAGTGCCTGCTCCTAGTGCCACGACATTCAAATTCTATGCGATCTGTACCTTTTATTGACAGTCCTGGAGCCACCAATACTTTCATCCCCTGGGTTTTTGGCTCTATAACTTCATAACTGTCGGCTTCCCTGCCAGATTTTGGTAAAAAAGTAGGCTTCTGCACAAGTGCTTGCTTGAGTTCAAAATCTCATTGACGGCTCCGAATGCTACTGCCGCTAGCTTTTGACAATTTGTATATCTAGCGTTCGATCGGATCTGCGATCGGCCAAGTACACTATATATTGTTAAGCAGGCTCCAGCCATGTCCAGCTCGGAGCAGCAGTCAAGACTTAGTTACTAATTAAATATTGCCCTATGGTTGCTCAGTTACAAACCCCTAAACTCAATTTGACCCACAGCTTGCCCTACACAGTTAAAGGGCTGGTGCAAGTTTTTACAGGCCCGCACCGCTGCTTTTTTACCAATGTTATGGCTCAAGCCCTGAGAATTGCAGGACAGGGATCTCCGGTGTTGGCGGTGCAGTTCCTCAAAGGGGGAATCAATCAAGGGCATCAGCATCCGGTGCGACTCGGGCAAAATTTAGATTGGGTGCGGTGCGATTTGCCCCGCTGCATTGAGAATGCCGATTTAGATGAGCTCGAAACGCGATCGATCGCACAATTGTGGGAGTACGTTCAAAATGCGGTACTCTCCGGCAGTTACGCCTTAGTTATTCTCGACGAGTTGAGTTTGGCGGTGAATTTAGGTTTGATTCGGGAGACAGAAGTGCTCGCATTGATTGACAGCAAGCCCCACGATTTGGATATTATTTTGACTGGGCCCTCGATGCCGCCAGCAATTTTGGATGTTGCCGACCAAGTTACTGAAATTCGTCGCAGTTAACGACCATGATTTTAGTTGCGATCGCCCGCGCGTGCGATCGCAATTTTTATGTAATATTTTCTGTAAATTCTCATGTAAAAAAAGAGGCGATCGCACTGATCGGGCGATCGCAGCACGCCGATCAATTTAGCAGCGACATTACGCTGGAACTACCGGATCGAACACAACAGTTAACCGATCTGCCGGAACCATCCGCTTCAGAATTTGCAAGTGACCGTCTGCATCAGACCAACTACGAAACTGACCCACAACCACCTTTTCCACATTCGGAAGCGATCGAACTACAGTCCACGGCTTGAGACATTTTTCTTGCAACATAATAGAGAAATCTCCTGCATAAATTAGAGCCAAAGCCCGCCCTAATACTTTTCTACGGGTAAGGACTGGTCTGTAGGTTAGTAAACTTGCCCTTCACTCAAAACATATCACAAAAAAAATCGTTTGGGATTATATCTGATTTTATGTTATTTTTCTACCTAATTTCTACATAACATATCCCTAAGCTGTGGCGCACTTAAATTGCATATTCGGGGCAGGCTCGCGTCCCCACCCCACTTATGGTTTGATTATTGCTTGACCAAGAATTTAAATCCGCAACAGCTTAACTATTTAAATAATCGCTACCTTTGCCATTATTCCCCAATTCTTCCCTCTTCCTTCTTCCCTCTTCCTTCTTCCCTCTTCCTTCTTCCTACAAATCTCGCCGCGACAGCAGAAACCAGATCCCACCCAAACCCAAAACACCGCACAAAACCCCACCTTCCCACCCAAAAACAGTCCCTCCCGGCAAATGTCCAGGCATTGCCTTAGAACTAAAATTTAGTTCAGAATAGTATACCCACTGACCGTTAACTCGCCAGCCCACTCGATCGCCAAACTTCTCCCAAACATCAGCATCATAAACACCAGCCTTTCCCCCCGACTTAACCCAAAAACCCTTTTGTATAGAAAAACCGAACCTCCGGTGACTGTGCCGCACCCAAAGTTGGTCAATCGTCTGCAAATCCTTAGCAGGGAACTTCCTAATATCTTCCTCACTCAAATAGCCCCTCGAAACTTGCTGCATCACTTCCAGCATTTTCATAGAAGTTTCCTCATCAGCACCACGCCAATTTTTAGCAACCAGCAGCCTTTCCAACTGAGAATAATCAATCCCTTTGTCCGACTCTAAATTCACCGAAACTATCGGATTTTTAGTCACAGGTTGAGTCGGCAAAGAAGGACTAAGAACAGTTGCCTGCTGCAATTTTAAATCTGGTGGAACAACAACAACAGCAGGTTTTATAATATCAAAAACTTCCAGAGCAGACTTGTAGCGGTCTTTGACATATTCCTGAATCAACTTATCTAAAATCCGACCTAGATCCTGGCTAATCTTAGTTCCTTTCGGCAAAGCCTCCCTCCAAAGCCAGCGACCTTCGAGCGGGTCATAAAGGTCATCGTGAATGTCCCCGTAGATATCCAAATAAGGCATCACAGAAGTCAGCAAGCGAATGCAAGTCACCCCCAAACTATAAAGGTCGCTAGCAGGAACAGCCCTACCGTGCCTCTGTTCTAGGGCCGCATAACCCGGAGTTCCCAACTTAGTGCCCGTTTTGGTTGGAGCATCAGTTACTACCTGTTTGGAAACCCCAAAATCTATCAGCACTAACTTGCGATCGCGATTGCGGCGGATCACATTCTCAGGCTTAATATCCCGGTGAATTACATTGCGCTCGTGAACAAAATTCAGCAAAGGCAACAAATCTAATAACAGTTCCCTAATTTTAAGTTCGCTATAAGCACCGTACTTTTCTAACTCATCCTTTAAATTATTCCCATCAATAAACTCCTGCACCAAATACAATCGCCCATCTTCCTCAAAATAAGAAATTAGCTGAGGAATTTGTGGGTGCTTCAGTTCGTAAAGCCGCCTTGCCTCTTGTTCAAACAGTCGGACATATTTTTTAAAATGAGCCGGCTTCCGCTGAAATTCCTGCGGTGGCGACAACTGTTTGATAACGCAAAGTTCCTCAAATTTCCCATGATTGACAGCTCGAAAAGTCCTGCCAAATCCTCCGTCGCGCAGCGGTTCGGTTGCTGCATAAAGGTCTTTTAGCAACAGCTTGGAACCACAATTAAGACAATACTTTGTGCCTGGTGGGTTCTGACGCTTGTCTTTTGGGCAATCGAGATTAAGGCAGTATGTCATATATCAAAAAAATCCGAACAAAATTATACTCAGGATGTCATAAAATTAATACGGGATGCGGGAAACGAGCGTGGCTTTAGCCTTCCTAGGGAAGCGACGCGGCGATTTCAATCGCCTTGAATCTTTCCATTACCGCCGGGCGAGTTGCAAGAGTCCGGTGTACTTTTGTAATGCACTTTCGACGGGACAGTTACCGTTTCAAACCTTGCAACTCGCGATCGCATAATGTTTGCTCTTGTGGGGCCTCCCTTACGGGGTAATGTTCGCTTCGACCTGGTTATAAAGGCTTGTTAGACCTGCAAAACTGTTGAGCGTGACTTTCAAACTGTTTAATTGCAGATGATAGAGCGGAAAACTAGCGTCGCATTCTCCGGTATCGTAACCTAAATAACGTCTCCTCTTGCGAGGGGTCTGGTCAGAACAGCTTGTAATTTCTTACAAGCTCAGTCGCAAAGAGCGCTGAGTTCCTGACTTTATTCAAGAGTCCGATCGCTAGCTGGTTTTTGTGGAAGCGAGAGCCCGAACCTTAAGGAGGTTGCAGCCACCCTCGCACTTGCTCGGAAGCGATCTCGCCAGACTGCCCCTGAGCAAGTATACCTCTCTTGAGGGTTTGACCTCAAACTCGAAGTCCAAATCTAACCTTAAACTGCGATCGGTGCAAGATATTTGATTTAGCGGCCAAACAGCCAGCAGATTAAACAAAAATAGTAATTTATTACCAGGCCAGTTAGCTCTGCAACGCCCAAAAAAAACTTAGGATTCTGCCTGAGATATAATTTTATTGCCAGAGAGAACCGAACTAACGGTAGCTGCTGCTAGCGTTAAGTTCGATCGACCTTAACATTTTACAAGTATAAAATTGTACTCAACCAGGCAAAATCAACAATCCCAAACTACCCAACTTTCCCGAGCTTCAAATAAATAGTAACTTACTCGACCGCAATCCGATCGCGATCCGACAATTAGCCAGTTTAAGCTGTTTCCTTTGCTCCAGCTATTACCAGTTGCATTTATTGCGCTCCGTCTACTTAATTAGGAACTGCCAGTGACATTAAAAATACAGCCATCTCAACCTCAAAACTCCCGCAAAGAATCACCGAAAGTAGCCTGGTTCGAGCGGTTCATTGCACTGATTGCACTAGGAAATTTAAGCCTAGTATTATTCGATCTAACTTATGTTTCCGCCCGAGATTTCTACTTCCGGCAAATACCAGTCCTCACTCAAATATACGATCCATTTAAAGGAATTAAACCCCACCGAGATACCCAGAAATATCTAGAAAGCTTAGCAGAATTAAAAAAACAAGTAGTGCAAACAGGCTTGCCATCTCCTCAAGTAGCAGCCAAATTGCAAGAAATAAACACTCTGAGCGCGAACATGATCGACGAAGATCCGTTTCGAGTAGCATCAAAAAGTGGTTCCTTAGAAAAAATTAAAGACCGGATCCGCGATCGCACGCCGAATCCGCAGCAATCAGCCAAACAATCATTCAAAACATTCTGGAGCCAAGAGTATTTAAACAAAAAAGGCTGGCAACAAGAAATCACTTGGTTTGACGCCAAAATCAAGCCGTTAATCGCCACCAACTATTACCGCACGATCGGTGAAAATGGGGAATTTACAGACAACTTCTGGCAAATCGACCTGCCATTTATTGCCATATTCGCGATCGAATTTCTAGCCCGCACCTACTTCATCAGCCGCCGCCACCGCAGTGTCAGTTGGCGAGCAGCCATGCTCTGGCGGTGGTACGACATCTTTATGTTCCTCCCATTCTGGCGCCTGTTGCGAGTATTACCCGTCACAATTCGCATCCACCAAGCCAAAATGCCCGACCTCCAACCCATACGTACCCAAATCAGCCGGGGTTTTGTCGCCAACTTCGCCCAAGAATTGACCGAAGTAGTAGTAATTCAGCTGATCAACCAGATGCAACAATCAATCACCACAGGCGAACTAGCCCGTCAACTATTTAAATCCCAAAAACAACGCTATCTAGATATCAACAATATCAATGAAATAGAAGCGATCGCCACCCATCTCGTCCAAATCACCGTCTACAAAGTCCTGCCCCAACTCCAACCCGACTTAGAAGCCCTCCTCCGCTACAACATAGAATTATTTCTCAAACAATCCCCTCTATATCAAGGATTCCAACAAGTACCCGGACTCGGAAATCTACCTGCACAGTTAGCCTCGCAATTAGTTGCAGAACTGTCGAAATTAGCGACACTAGGCCCTCAAGATGCCTACGAAGCCTTTAAAATCGCCAGCGAAGACCCTGTAGGAACCAAACTTTCAGCCCAGCTAGTCCAACATTTCGGGCAAGCTTTAGGGGCAGAACTGCAACAGCAGCAAACCTGGCAAGAAATACAACTGCTATTGTGCGACTTCTTAGAAGAGTTCAAAATCAACTACATTCAGCGCTTGAGCGAAGAAGACTTCGAGAAAATTTTAGAACAAGCTAAGCAACTGCAACGCATAGCACCGCGTTAAGCAGTTGACAGTTGACAGTTGTCAGTTGTCAGTTGGCGAACTAATGCTTAATGCCGGATGCCCGATGCCCGATGCCCGATGACCAATTCCCCATCCCTCCGCTTCGCTTCGCCCGATGCCCGATGCCCCATGCCCCATGCCCCATGCCCGATGCCCGATGCCCCATGCCCGATGCCCCATGCCGGATGCTCAATGCCCCATGCCCCATGCCCCATGCCCTATGCCTCATGCCCCACTCCCCATTGTTCATAAGGCGATTTGTCACTGGGCGGGCGATCGAGCTAAACTGAGTAGCGAGGCCTATCTTCGATCGAAAGTAGCCCTCAAACTTCTTGGAAGAAACTGTTTCACCTAGGAGTGGGTCGAACCCACTTTTTTTGTTGCATGAGTCGCAGCCAAACAGCTTAAGGCATCACACCTGCAAGTTGAAGACCAAGGGCCGCGGGCGACGAAATCAAGTCATCCCGAGGTAGAAAGCAGAAAGTAGAAGGCAGAATTTAAACCCCACAAGCTCATCCTCGGGCTTGAAAATCTGACATCTTTTTCTTCATTCCACGAATCAATTTGAGGGTAAAACACTCATATCTAGCGGTCAAAAACCAGTCGATTTGAGATTTGAGACTTCGGCCTGAGGTTGAACTGTCGAAGGATTTTAGATTTGAGATTTACTTGCACCTCCGTGAATCTGGGAGCTTGAACTAGAGTCTAAAATTTTGGGCCGATCCCGAGGGCCCTGCCGGGGCTGGTCTCCGTTTTTTTGGCGGCTCAAAGCAAAGCAATCTCAACACCTGATTTTTCCTTGCCGTGTCCGAGTTCAGGAGTTTTAGTTTAAGTATTCGATATGACTCATCCCCTAATCCCACAAATCATTGACTTAGCTACCCCCGTTGCAGAAACACTGGGATTGGAAGTAGTGGGAGCAGTGTTTCACACCAACCAAAATCCTCCCGTCTTGCGGGTAGACATCCGTAACCTCCAGCAAGACACCGGTTTAGCCGACTGCGAGCGGATGAGCACAGCCCTGGAAGTCGAGTTAGAGGCATCCGACATCATCCCCGACGCCTACGTGCTAGAGATTTCCAGTCCCGGAATATCCCGATTGCTCAGCAGCGATCGAGAATTCATTACTTTTAAAGGTTTCCCCGTCACAGTCACAGCCACCGAACCTGACTCGCGAATCAAAGAGTGGAAAGGACTGCTTGTGGGCAGGGATGAAACAACGGTTTATCTCAATCTAAAAGGGCGACAGGTTAAAATTCCCCGCCCCCAGATTGTCAAAGTTGAACTAGACGAAGGTAAAGAGTAAAAAAGGGAAATTTTGAATTTTGAGTTGTAGGGGCAGTACCCCTTGTCTGCCCGATTTGAGTTTTGAGATTGCCTCGCAGGAAGCTAAAAATGCTTCGCTGCGAGTTAATTTTTAAGAATCACATCTTTAGCCACAGGGTTGAAGTAGAACAACAATAAATTGTTGCAGCACCGAGATACCCTAATGCTATCTTTGTAACTCATCAATCATCAGTTATCACTTTTTTAAACTATTACCTGCTGTCAATCACCAATCGATCTATTTCCAATTACAAGTTACGTATTGTCCCATCAAACAAAGGAGTGTTTTATATGTCAATGGTTCCCTTGCGCGGACTCAAAGAAATGATCGAAGGTATTAGCAAAGAGCGAAATTTACCCAAACACGCCGTCCAAGCAGCATTGCGAGAAGCCCTGCTTAAAGGATACGAACGCTACCGTCGCACCCAAAAACTCGACCACTTCAGCGAAGAATACTTCGACAATTTTGATGTAGAATTAGACGCAGAACAAGAAGGTTTTCGCGTTTTAGCTAACAAAACTATTGTCGAAGAAGTCGTCAATCCCGATCACGAAATAGCACTTTCTGAAGTACAAGAAGTAGCCACGGAAGCTCAGCCTGGGAGCATCGTACTCGTAGATGTAACACCCGATCAAAAAGAATTTGGTCGCATGGCAGCGATCCAAACCAAACAAGTGCTGGCTCAAAAACTGCGCGACCAACAGCGCAAAATGATTCAAGAAGAGTTTAAAGATTTAGAAGAAACTGTTCTTCAAGCAAGAGTGCTGAGGTTTGAGAGGCAGTCGGTAATTTTGGCAGTTACCAGCAGCTTCGGTCAGCCGGAAGTAGATGCCGAACTCCCCAAACGCGAACAGTTGCCCAACGACAATTACCGTGCGAACGCTACATTCAAGGTTTATCTCAAAAAAGTAGGCGAAGGTTCTACTAGAGGGCCGCAGTTACTTGTTTCTAGAGCAGACGCCGGTTTGGTGGTTTACCTGTTTGCTAACGAAGTACCAGAAATAGAAGATGGGGTGGTGAGGATTGTCGCCGTAGCTAGGGAGGCAAATCCGCCCTCCCGGCACGTCGGCCCTCGGACTAAAATAGCAGTAGATACTCTCGATCGCGATGTAGACCCGGTAGGAGCCTGCATCGGAGCGCGGGGATCGCGAATTCAGGTAGTAGTCAACGAATTGCGCGGCGAAAAAATAGACGTGATCCGCTGGTCTCCAGATCCTGCAACCTATATTGCTAACGCTCTGAGTCCGGCTAGAGTAGATGAAGTGCGTTTGGTTGCCCCAGAAGGCAGGCGCGCTCACATTTTGGTCGCGGAAGACCAACTGAGTCTTGCCATTGGTAAAGAAGGTCAGAACGTCCGCCTCGCAGCCCGCCTGACAGGTTGGAAAATCGATATCAAAGATATTGCTAAGTACGATCGCGACGCCGAAGACATCAAACTGGCAGCAGAAGCAAGCAGGCTCGAAGAACTAGCAGGCGACGACTACGACGAAGAGGAAGGATCCGGCTACGACGGCGACGAGGAAACGGCAGAATTTGAGCAAGAGGAGCCAGCCACGGACGAAACCGCAGCCACAGTCTAAACACTGTGACATTCACTTTTATGTTTCTGGCACGGGAGACAAGGAGGACAATTCCCCTATTCCCCCCTCTCCCACTCTCTCAACTCTCCCCGAATCACTAGAAATGAAACCGAACTACCGGTGTTGCACAAGTTGTCGAAAAATAGCTCCTAAGGAAGCTTTTTGGCGAGTAGTCAGGCTCTATCCTTCTCATCAGGTACAATTAGATCGCGGCCTCGGTCGTTCCGCTTACCTTTGTCCGGCGAGCCAATGCCTCAAAGCAGCTCAGAAAAAAAATCGACTTGGGCGATCGCTCAAAGCGCCTGTGTCTGACGAACTGTACCAAACACTTTGGCAGCGTTTAGCCACATCTGACTGTACATCTGACTCGGAATCGATCGGGCACCAAACCGACAATAGTTCGGCCTCGACTGTATAAACCCTCTTGGCAGCCCTACCAGTAATTACCGGTAGCGCCAGCTCTAAAACCCCGATCCGATCTGCCCACCAGTCTGGAAAGATTTGTGTCAGATTAGATAAGGGTAGGGTACTAGCAGAGGTATCCTCAAGGTGGAAAGACAAACTTTAAAGATTGATTTGTGGCAGTTGCCAAAATTCAGACTAGACAGTTCTCGCTTTCCCAAAAAAAACTTGAGAATTCTCCAACCGCAGACTTCAGCGAATTGCATCTTTTAGATAAAATTGCTGAGCGAGTACCAAAACCCCGATTCTTGACACTGAATCAATCACAGCGAATGATGTCGTCATTAGAACAAAAAATCAAAATGTAAAAACTGGTTGGCACAAAAGAGGGCAGAGTGGATGAACAACGGCAAAGTAAGAATTTACGAATTATCACGGGAACTAAATTTGGATAATAAAGACATCTTGGCAGTTTGCGAACGGCTCAATATTTCAGTAAAGAGCCACAGCAGCACAATTACAGAATCTGAAGCAGAGCGCATTCGCAAAACGGCGGAAAAATACGTAGCCAGCCACTCTACCCCCGGCAAGCCAGCTCCCCCCGAAAGAGCAGCAGCGCCATCTAGAGAATCTGGCCCTCATCCTAACGACCAACAAAAAAAGCAGCAAATTTTAGAAATACGCAGTCCAAAAGTACGGCCGGCTGGTGCTTCGTCCCAGCCCGCAGGCAACGAGGAGCAAAAAAACCAGCCTGGGGCCACCGTGGCCACTCCTCCAAAATCGCCCGCCTCTCAACAACTCCAGCCTCCAGCTAAACCAAATATCAATCGACCTGTACTCTCGAAGCCAAATGTCGGTGGATCGGCGGCAGCTTCAGAAACAAGCTCGGAAACTGTAGGTGCGATCGCCCCGGAAACAATTTCCCAGACTCAATCGCCTGTGGCACCTCAACCGCCGTCGGAAAAGGCTCCAGAACGTACACCCCGCCCGCCGGTCGCCCCTCCAGCGCCGCCCGGAGCAAAACTCACGTCGCCACCAGTCAGAGGGGCATCGGAGTCGGCTAGTCGCAACCCACAAACTCTGGGAAACAAGCCGGTACTGAAACTGGCCAGAACCGATCAAGACCAATCAGAACAGGGAGAAACTCTGGAAGCGCCGGCGAAACCGAGCCGCCCCAGCAGACCTGCACCATCCGGTAGCGACGCTCAAAGACCTCGCCCAGGTGCTGGTGGGCCAGTGAAAACAGCACTTGCCGATCGACCCCAGCAGGGCGGCCCGCGCCGGAGCCTTGCCCCCGCAACGTCAGCCGCTGGGTTGCGTAGCCGGGGCGGTGACATTTCTGCCACCGGAGAAGACGCAGACGATGACGGAGACGATACGTCGTTGTTGCTGGATACTCTTCTCCTTCCCAAGCCGACTCTGCCAAAGCCAGCCAAAAAGACACAGGTCATTTGGGAAGAAGATGATGACGAAAACTCAGATGCTGCCAAAGCTGCCAAAGCAGCCAAGGCCAAAAATCGTCGCCTCAAACCCATAGACGAGGATGACGATGACTTAGAAAATGGCTTGGATCTGCCAGCACCAGTCACCGTCAGCCTGTCTCTAGCCCGCCCAGCTAAGGCGAAGACACAAGCAGCACCAAAGTCAACACCAACTCCGGGCGCACCCGGTAGCAGCGGCAAAAATAAGAGACCGGGCCCTTCTCACGATAAAAGCTCTTCTGGTTCTTCCGGGGGACGCGGCAACCGCGGCAAAACAGCCGAAGCTAAGGTAGAACGTCCAGAAAAGCTGCTGCTGAGCAGACCGATGACCGTTCAAGAACTAGCAGTTACTTTGGCTGTTCCCGAAACCGAAATTATTAAGAGGCTGTTCTCTAAAGGTATTGCGGTCAACATTACCGAAACCCTGGACATTCCAGCGGTGAGAATGGTAGCCGAAGAAATGGGCGTAGAGGTAGAAACCCCAGAAATAGAAGAGCCAGCTACCAAAATCATCGAGATGATCGATGAGGCAGATTTGGAATACCTCCAGCGCCGTCCGCCAGTGGTAACGATTATGGGCCACGTGGATCACGGCAAAACTACTTTGCTAGACTCGATCCGCAAAACCAAGGTCGCTCAGGGAGAAGCTGGGGGTATTACCCAGCACATCGGTGCTTACCACGTGGATGTGGTACACGAAGGCAAGAGCCAGCAGGTGGTATTTTTGGATACTCCCGGTCACGAAGCCTTTACAGCTATGCGGGCTCGCGGTACGCGGGTGACAGACATTGCCATCTTGGTGGTGGCGGCGGACGACGGCGTGCGACCCCAGACAATTGAAGCTATCAGCCACGCGAAAGCGGCGAAAGTGCCAATTGTCGTGGCTATCAATAAAGTTGACAAGGAGGGCGCTCAGCCGGAACGGGTGAAGCAAGAGCTTACTGAGTACGGCTTGGTCGCAGATGACTGGGGCGGCGATGTGACGATGGTTCCAGTCAGCGCTATCCGAGGGGAAAACCTCGATACGCTGTTGGAAATGATTCTGACAGTCGCGGAAATGGAAGACCTCAACGCTAACCCGAACCGAGCGGCTAAGGGTACTGTAATTGAAGCTCACCTCGACAAGGCAAGGGGGCCTGTGGCAACTCTGCTGGTGCAAAATGGCACGCTGCGAGTGGGCGATATTGTGGTCGCAGGCTCTGCTCTGGGCAAGGTGCGGGCGATGATCGACGATCGCGGCGATCGCGTAGACCAAGCAAGTCCATCCTTCGCTGTGGAAGTGCTGGGGTTGCGGGAAGTACCGCAAGCTGGAGATGAGTTTGATGTCTTCGCTAACGAAAAAGAAGCAGCGGCGATCGCAAGCGGAAGAGCTACATCCCAAAGAGATTCGCGTCTACTTCAAGGTGGTCGGATCAGCCTCAGTGGCTTCTCTCAACAAGCTAAGGAAGGCGTTCTTAAGGAACTCAACTTGATCTTGAAGGCAGATGTCCAAGGCTCCCTGGAAGCCATTGTCGGTTCTCTGACCCAACTTCCTCAAAAAGAAGTTCAACTCCGATTGCTGCTATCTGCTCCTGGGGAAATCACAGAAACGGATATTGACCTGGCCGCAGCTAGTAATGCTGTGATTATCGGGTTCAATACTACTCTCGCCACCGGCGCTCGCCAAGCAGCCGACCAAGCGGGCGTAGACGTGCGGGAATACAGCATCATCTACAAACTCTTGGATGATATTCAAGGGGCGATGGAAGGACTGCTGGAACCCGAACTGGTGGAAGAACCTCTGGGTAAGGTGGAAGTGCGCGCTGTCTTCGCGATCGGTCGCGGGGCTGTGGCTGGATGTTACGTACTCGAAGGCAAGGTCATCCGCAACTGTAAGGTGCGGGTGCGCCGGGGCAACAATGTCGTTTACGAAGGTGTCCTTGACTCCCTCAAACGGATGAAGGAAGATGCCAAGGAAGTCAATACTGGCTATGAATGCGGTATTTCCTTGAGCGGGTTTAGCGACTGGGCGGAAGGCGATATTATTGAAGCCTACCGGATGGTTACTAAGCGCCGCACGCTATCTCAATAGTTTTGAGTTGTGAGTGTTGAGTTGGAAGAGAATTTTTGAGTGAAGGCAACTTGCATTGCCGATCGCTCCCAACTATTCTCTTCACTCAATACTCCCAAACTCATATAACAGTTGACAGTTGACAGTTGACAGTTGACAGCGGGCATTTAACAGTTGACAGTCGATATGTGGTAGGGGCATTGCCCCCGTGAGAGTCCTCTTAGTTGATAGTTGACGGCTTGAGTGTTGACCGAAAGAAGAAGGAATAAGTCAAGCGTGAATTCGGAAGAAAGAAGAAAGAATTAAGAACTTCCTAATCGTCTTTACCCTTGCTTAAAATTGAAAATTTGCTCGCTCAAATAAGAATTACCCAAATAAACCAGATTTCTGCTTGTAAGTCCTCGGTTTGATAGCTAAATATTTACTCCTCGCATCGGATTTCAGAGTCAAGAGTGTATCTCAAAATCTCAAAATCCAAGATTCAAAACTCCTAATTCATAACTAATAATTAATTAAAGTGCGTTCTTTTTGGTCAGATCCTTTCTTGTGGATTCACCTTTCTGGGGTGGCTGCATTGCCGCTTTTCCTGGGACTGTGCTTGCTGGGACTTGCAGTGGGTTCTCCCACGCTCTCTGTCTGGTTAGAAGTGTTTTTAGTGGCTGTAGCAGGTATTGTTCCTGTGCTGTGGATGCAATGGTTCCGCCCTTTTTACATTTTTAGTATTTTAGTCGTGGCCGTGAAACCGCAGAATTTAACTTCTGTGCAGCAGCAGATGCTGACTCGGTTTAAAACTAAATTAAATCAAGGAATTGCTCTTTTTATCGCTGTTTTGCTGGCAGTAATTTTGTGGCAGCTATATCGATTTGCTCCCCTCGCTGCTGGGGTGGCTCCGTTTCCTCCTTCCTGGCGGTGGGCTGGATTGTTGTTGGCAGTTGCTGCTTTTTTAGCTAGCAATTTGTTTTTGCAGGTGTCTGCTAGCGTGATGGCTGTTTTGCTGACGCCGGAATCAGAATTTGTAGCGACAAAGCCTCATGTATTAGAAAACATTAGGCAGGATTTTACGATCGCACCTTGGCAAGTCGATCGACTTTTGCCAACTTTTGCGGGCGAGACAACTGTCGATCCGACTGCAGCCGCAGACTCAATCCCACCAGCCGAAGGCATCAAGAATGCGTCATCCAGCAGTACAGTCAACTCAGAACCTGCGGACACCAACGGCCCTACATCCCTAACCCAACAGTCGATCGAAAAGTGAAATAAAACATTAAGATCGACATAATTGTAGTTTAAGCTACTTTATTTTCGACAGATGTATGCTGTAAGAAAAACAAGTAATGCTCCCGCTCAGATAGAGATTATTAATACTCTTAATATTTAATATTTAATCGCAGGTTGTGGCTATTTTATATTGGCTATTTGGAGAAAAGAATCTATAATAGAGAGAGTCAAGGTAAGCTTTCAATCCTTACAGGGAATTAAAACAGAGGTATAACAATATGGCGAATTATCTACCGATCGCACAAGAACCTCAAGCCGCAGAGCCGATCGAGCTGTGCGAAGATTCTGAAATCTGGGGCAGTCTCAAATCCGCGATCGGAGCAAGTTCAGGATTTCAACGCTGGCAGCTAGAACTCAATTTTGAGAGTCAACAGCAAAATTGCACCATCGATCAGCAGGTTCGATCCTATCTGCGGGAAACTTTAGAAACTTTGGCTTACTGAGCGTAGCAAAACCAGAGATTGCCATAGTTTGTGAAATTTAACCTCAAATTCCGCCCTATCCCCTCCAATATGCTATGGGAGTTAACTTTCAACTTCGGAGTTCAAATTGCAGGGGAGAGATCTAACTAAATCAAAGATAACCTAGACATCGCCGGACAATCTGATACAATCAAACAAAAGTTGAACAAAAAACTATTGTCAAGTATCTCCCACCCTAATCATCATCCTCCTCCATCCTTGGAGTCAAAAAAAGAAATCTCCGACGTTGGGAAGAAACAGGAAAAATCAAAAAGCTTCTTGCCCTATTGGAACGAATCTTCTCATGAAATGTCCGAATGGTTGTCGTTGCCCACAAAAACCGATTGGCAAGAAGAGGCTTTGACAAATGCCAATGGAATACCGAGCAAAACCGGTGTAAACTCCTGGTACCGGAGCAAACAAACCTTAGTCCAGAACCAGAAATGCTTGAAGACGTGCTTGCAGTCCTCCACCGAGCGAGTAGTAGATTGTACTCTAGATGAAAGTATAAAACTCAAATCTCACAAGCTCAGGATTTACCCAAGTCAGGAATTAAATAAAGTCTGGCGTAAATGGCTAGCAGCCTGTCGTTATTGTTTCAACCAAGCAATAGCAATGCAGCGAAAAAAGCGATTAAGCAAGCTGGAATTGCGTAATTCAGTTATGCGAAGTGATTTACCAGAATGGGTAAAAGAAACACCTTGTCATATCAGGCAGAATGCTATTTTTGATGCTTACCGAGCATTTAAGGCAAGTTCAGACGCCAAGTTCCGTAGCGTCAGAGATTACTCTCAAACCATCAAGTTTAACGATTCAAACTTCAGGTCAGGCACTTGGTATCCTTCCTTAACCAAAGGATTAACCTATCATACTTCTGAGGTAATTCCTGATTGCGATCGAGGTACTCAGTTAGTCTACTGCAAGGGTCGTTGGTTTGGGGTGTTTCCTGTGCCAGTTACTTTGCCGCCTACGGTAGCAACAGGAATTATTGCATTAGATCCGGGGGTGAGAACATTTATGACCGGATTTGATGGCAATAAATTCCTTGAGTTTGGAGGTGGTGACATGGGACGAATAGCTCGTCTGTGCCAACACTTAGATAACTTAATGAGCCGAATATCTCAAGCCACGAAACGGCGCCGAAAACGGATGAGGCAAGCGGCTCATCGCATGAGAATACGGATTCGGAATTTAGTAGACGAATGCCAAAAACAAACCGCTTGCTATTTAACTAGCAACTATCGAGTCATATTTCTTCCAACTTTTGAGTCTTCCCAAATGGTAGCCCGGTCACGAAGAAAGATTCGTTCAAAAACCGCTAGAGCCATGTTGACATGGGCCCATTACAGATTCAAACAAACCATCAAACATCAAGCAAATATCAGAAACGTCAGCGTGACTGATGTCACAGAAGAATACACGTCTAAAACTTGTACCCATTGCGGTCACTTACATCAAAAGTTAGGTGGTTCTAAAGTGTTTACTTGCCCTGAGTGTGGCTACTCAATCCCACGGGATTACAATGGTGATGAAAGGTATATTACTGAAAGCTTTGCGGGATACCGCCTCTATCTCCTATGAGGATCAAGCGTGCTATCGTTACTTTGTCCGGCAATTGCCGGGTAAATGTCGCGTAAATGTATCAGAACTAGATAATTTTCGCACTCCCTCCACCCAAGCCTCAGTATCGTAGGGGAAATTGTGAGGCGACCAACCTTCTGTCGTTAAAAGTAGTTTATCTTTAGGAACTCCGGCTTCTTGAAACGATTTTGCTACTATCGGACTAGGACGAAATAGAAAATCAATTACATTAGACCTGTTGCAAAATAATTTTATGCTACGAGCTAGGGTTTGGCTTAAGTGGAGCAGATTGCAGGTTAGATCGGCACTTTACAATTATGAGTTAGCTCTGGGGGTCTAAAACTCAAAGCCTTTAATTGTTACATAGGTTTTTTTGCCAGAGGTCTATTGTGCGATCGCACAAATCAACCGCTGCTGACAAAATCCCCTACAGTCTAGGCAGGCGAATCTTGTTCAAAATGTCTTGCAGCCGTTCTGAAGCACCACCAAATTGTTCAGACAAAGCTACAAGTTTGCCGTAAGCTTCAACTAAGCGATCGCCCTCAACATTAACCTCTGGAGCAGGATAATTCTTCATAGCTTCCAGCAGCGTAATCTCGTTATCATTAGTTGCCGACAGCACCAAGGCCTCGCGCAAAGCTTCTCGATTTGCTTTCCCAGAAGGAGTGCGAATTACCTGACCCACTTCATCGAGAATTATTTCCCCAACTTTACTGTTGAGCGTCTTATCCAACAAGCTTTGACTAACTTTCACCGGTCTCATCAGACTGCGGCGAACCACTTCCGGGTCTTTTTTTGCCTTTCCCAGCAGCATTTCTAACCCGGGTGACATTTTCCCAGTTTCTGCAAAAATTTCTAATTCGCTGACTGGTAAAGTCATTCGGATCGCACTGTATTTGAGCACTACCTTTTCGGCCGCCGCCGCGGCACTGCTGTAAAACACGATTCCCACACCTGCGGCTAAAAATAATGTCCACCGCCCTTTGCAAAATGACTTGCTCATAGTAAAATCTCCCAAAATCTTGTTCTACTTTGACTTTGACATATTTCCCAATATCCCGCCCATAGCACAAAGCCGAACACCAGCTCTTCTATAAGTGAAGGCTGGCGATCGGCTGAAATTTATTTAATATGTTTAGGGTCTTTATGAAAGCTGACCCCAATTGAACGAGTTACAAGCGGTTTATGATTAGGGTCTTTAAATTGGCTGACCCCAATTGAACCCACCTTCATATAATGACAGGGATCGATCGCAAACCAGGGTTTCGTAATACTTTCTTTATAATTATAACTTTTCCTTGCCTCAGGTATCTTTTTGTGTAGATTTGTAAACCTTTGTTACTTCGACTTCGCCGATCGGGCTTCGGCGCGTTGCTCCCAACGAAACAAGAACACCATCAAAGCCACGACTCCGACTTGGAGGGCAAAATTGGGTAAAGCAGAGCCAAGTTCTCGGCCCGAGGCAATTTTCGCGAGGAAAACTACGCCGCCCATAAAGCCCGAAGCGCCACAAGCTACGTACACAAACTGTCGTAGAGGCCGGTAGGGAGTAGCCATTTCTGCGGTTAAACGCTGGTATTGTTGGCGGCTGAGGTTGCGCGGGTTTTTTGGGAGTAAAGTGCGATCGTCAGAATTTGGGGCTGGCATAAATTTAGAGAATAAGATGGGACGGCGGTTGAAACCGCGTCTACAAAAACCCCAGGACGCCTCCGCGGAATGAAGAAAATAACGTAATTGTAATCGCTCAGTATTCAACCCGCGGAGGCGCGTGAAAGTTTGTGTAGATGCGGTTTCAACCGCCCGGTTTTCTTTACCTACAACAAATATCTCACAAGTTCCGGAATAAATCATCGTTGAATCAACATCACAACTGTCTGCAAACAGCCTACAAAAACGCCCAAAATCCCTCCTAAATTTACAATTCCCTGCAACTCGCTTTTGACAATTCCCTGAATAGCTAGCTCCAACTCTTCGGGAGAAGTGCCTTTTACTCGATCGATAATTACCTGGTCGATATTCAAAATCGGGATAGCCTGAGCTACAATATTTTCTAAATCCCGCTCCAGATAGCGATCTAACACCAAAGCCAGTTCTTTGCTAACAATTTCTAGGGAAGCGCTCATCACCGCTGAAGTTTGCAATCGATTGAGAATTAACCGCGAAATATTTTCCCAGTCAATAGATTTGCTCAACCCATCAAGTACCTCTGTACCCCGCTCTTGAACGTAGCTGCGAACGCTGTCGCGCATAGTTTTTCGCAACTGTCTCACCGTCGAAACCGGTAAGTTTTGCATCGACAAATTTTGCAGCCATTCCTGAAGTCGCCCACGAATTCCCAAAGAAACAGTTAATTCTGCTAACCGCTGATTTGTGACTTGTCTGTCATCCAGACAAAAAGTCCGCAGCCGAGTTAAAGTGTTGCGTAAACCAAACAAATTGGCTACTACCCAATAAGTGCCGCTGGTTTTTTCTCGAAATCCTTCATCGACGATCGAAATATTGCGATCGGTCAAAAAGTCAATCAAAGCCTGCCGCAGCACTTCTGGCGGTATTACTACCTGCAACAGCCAATCAGACAACTGACCAGCTTGAGCTTCTGTTAGCTGAATTTCCAGCAAAACTTGGTCAAAAATTTGATTTAGCTGAGCTTCTAAAAAATCTTCTCGGCGCGCCAAAACTTTGAGAATTCGCGGCACAGATTCCCCGAGCAAGTCTCGCAGAATGTTAGCAAGAATTTTAGCAGTTTTTTGCTCTGTGTCTGCCTTTACTTGATCCAGGGCCAACTGCAACAGCCAGAGAATGACTGACTGCATCCGCTCAGTTTGAAGGAGGCGGCGCGCCAAGTTTTGCAGTTCCTGCGGCGTCAGCAGCGAACCCATGATTGTGTCGGAAATTCGCTTAGCCAAGCGCTCTTGGTTGCGGGGGATCAAACCGGGAGTGAAAGGCAACTGCCGCCCTTTGATGTAAATAGCTCGATAGGGGCGGAACAGCATTTTGATAGCTATATCGTTAGTGAAATAGCCAATAATTCCTCCCACTACAGGCGGGGCTAACAACAGCCAAAGTTCAGAGGGATTCATCAATTATTGGGAAATTGGGAATTGGGCGAAGCGAAGCGGAGGGATGGGGCATGGGGCATGGGGCATTGGTTATTGGTTATTGGTTATTGGTTATTGGTTATTGGTTATTGGAAATTAGAACAACAAGTAACAAGTAACAAGTAACAAATAACTAATAGCAACTGTCAACTGTCAACTGTCAACTGTCAACTGACTAACACCAATACTCCCATCATAGCTCCGGCAATGGGATAGTGGGTGGCGGTGGCAAATCCGGCTTGGCGGGCGATCGCGACTTGCTGCTCGCCGATCGGGAATTTTTCTAAACTAGGATTAATGTAGGCATATTCTTGAGTCATGCCAAATTGCTGAGCCACTGGCACCACGAGAGTATCTAGATAAAACTGCTGAAAGCTCCGCATCAGGGAATTGCTGGGGCGGTGGAGGTCGAGAATAGCAGCCTTTGCGCCCGGTTTGAGGACGCGGTGCAATTCCTGAAGACTGCGGGGGATGTCCGTCACGTTTCGCAAGCCGTAACCCATGGTGGCGCAGTCGAAGTAATTGTCGGGAAAAGGCAAGTTTAGGGCGTCAGCTTCTACCCAGGTAATGGGACTTGCAGGAGTGAGAAAAGGTCGATCGCGCTTACCTGCAACGGCCAGTTGTTCAGCAGAAAAATCTACTCCAAATACCGAACCGGTAGGCCCTGCTTGTTTTGCCAGCAGCAATGCTATATCGCCGCTGCCGCAGCACAAGTCTAAACAAGTATTTCCCGGGCCCGCACAGCTCCATTTCACTGCCATTTGCTTCCAAATCCGGTGCTGCCCCAAGCTTAACCAGTCATTCAATTGGTTGTAAACTGGTGCAATTCGATTAAATATAGTTTTAATTTTTTCTGCGTTATTAGTCATTGGTGATTAGTTATTAGTTATTGGTTATTGGTGATTGGTTATTTGTGATTAGTTATTGGTTATTAGTTATTAGTTATTTCTCTGTTACGAATAACTGTTGACTGTTGACTACTAACAACTGTCAACTAACAACTGTCAACTAACAACTGTCAACTAACAACTGTCAACTGTCAACTGTCAACTGCCAACTAACAACTGTCAATTAATTAATCACCCTGAAAACTCGTCAATACCAAAGCAACTTGTTGAGCGGCGAGGTGAACTGTTGTGAGTTCGTCGGGACGCAGGGAGCAAGGTTGCTTCCACTGAAGGGATATCAGGGCGATCGATCGACCTTTGTGAATCACCGGAACGCTCAGGTGAGCTTGAATGCCCGATTTTTGATAGTGTGGCAGACTTGCTAGGGCTGCGTCGCTGGCAATATTCACAGCACCCTGAATAGCTTGAGAGGAGATCGCCTCTAAAACCAGAGGGTCATCTGCCAGCCAATTTTCCCCAGTTTTACCGCTGGTGTGAGTACCTTGAGCCGGCATTAAAGCAGTTCCTTCGACCAATTGCAAAATGCAAGTATCAGCCAAAAAATTATCGCTCACAGCAGTAGCAATTGGATCTAAAGTTGCTTCCAAACTTGGATAATCTACAGCCGTTTGCATGATGGTTGCTAACAGTTGTATTTGATTTTGGGCGCGGTGCAATTCCTCAGTCCGCTGCTTGAGAACTTCATAAGTCTCGGCCGCCTTTTGCACCACCATTTTCAATTCGTTCGGGTCCCAAGGCTTGGTGATATACTTGTAAACCTGTCCGGAGTTAATCGCATCCACCAAGTCTTCAATATCCGTAAAACCAGTCAAGATAATTCTGACCGTATTCGGAAACTGCGGCACGGTTTTGCTGAGAAATTCCGTTCCCTTCATTTCTGGCATCCGCTGATCGGAAATGATGACGGCGACCTCGCCCTCAATGGCGAGGACTTCCAAGGCGCGAATCCCGCTCTCAGCTTTGAGCACGTTAAAATCTCGTCGAAAAGTGCGGTAGAGTAAATCCAGATTGTCTGGTTCATCGTCTACTACCAGCATTTTGGGTTTTTTTGGTCGGTGTAGTGTCATGAGCTGGCGTTTAATTTGATCGAGCTCTGGAATGGCATTATCCATAACAATACGATAAACTCCCCTTTGTAAATTTAGGCGAGCAACTATTCTGTAACAATAGTCTCATAACTCCCTTACCATAAATCTATCGCTCTCCCGCGACACGAGCCTTGCTAGTATCCAATTACACATAACTCAACGCTGGTTTTTGATTCAATTATGACTGATACACCGCAAGATTCTTCCCCTTCTAAACCTGCACCCTCCACTGATGCTGTGGATGTGGAAAAGTTAATTCGATCGCTCCGCCGCAAGGAAGGCACCTGGGTAGAGTGGGGACAAGCCTGCACGGCACTGTTGCAAGCGGGCTGCAACTCTCAGCAGATTTTTGAACAAACTGGTTTTGAGCCTATTCAACAAAATCAGGTCGGCGTTGCAGCACAAGTTTACACCAGCATGGTCAATGCTGGTGCTTCGGAGGAAGTTCGATCGCACTTTCTGCGGAAGGGTAGTGATATTTTATACGAGTTTCGGATTCTTTCGCAAGCAGAGCGAGCCGGAGCGGCAGCTTTGATGTTGGCCCACAATTTGGATGTTGATGATTCCCGCCAAGTTGCTAAGGCGATGAAGGAGTTTTCGCACTTCGGGAGTCTCCCACAGGGGTTCACAGACACTCCTGGGGATGCTGTAGCTTACCAGTGTTGGCAGTTGGCGAGACAGAAAAGCGATTTGCAAGAGCGATCGCGCTTAATTGCTCGCGGTTTAAAATTAGCTAGCAGCCAAACTGCTAGGGCGCAAATCGAGCAGTTGCTGGTCGATTTTACCGTAGTTCCGAGGCAGGAAGCGCCCCGCTTACCAGTTTACAGGCTCGATACCGAGGAACAACTGCCCCGGATTGTCCCGGTTGTAGGCAAATTGCCGCTTTCTACGTCAGATTTGCTGGCAGTGCCTTTGCCGGAGGAAATCGAGCCCTTCCGCATGGTAAAGTTTTCGGGAGCCGGAGCTTGGGTGGCGATTCCTGGATGGCAGGTAATTTTGAACGCGGAAGATCCGGTGGCGGTTTTGGAAATGAGCGATCGACTGCCGGTACCGCTGCAAGGTAAAGTTGAAGAAGTTTTGATTATTGCCGATCGCGCCCAAAGACAGTGGGATGCTGAGAGTTATTTCCTGGCCGATAACGGGGGGAATTTAGAATTGCAATGGTTTGAAACATCCCCGCAGTTGTCGATTTTGGGGCGAGTTGTTTTGGTGATGCGACCGAAGAAGATTGTGGATGAAGATTATACCAAAGATGGATGGCAAATTGACGATTAGTCAGTTGACAGTTGACAGTTGGCAGTTGACAGTTGACAGTTGACAGTCATTCATAGGGTGTGTCGCGATCGAAAATCCTAAACAAAGATAGACAATCTCATCGCGACGCACCTTATATTATTTGCGATTCTGAATTTGGGCAGGAGTTGCACAACTGTTACATTAATTGACACTCCCAGGTCTAAAGACACTGAGATTCTTAAGAAATTTCGTTCTTAATATCCCTATTGCTAGGGTTCCTGGGCGCAATCCTTTTGCCAAAAAATGGTGGGCTGCTATCCTTGCCTTTGGGCAAGCTCAGAGGAGCGTTTAAGGGTTTTTAGCCCTTGGTAACGCGAGAGTCCCCGCGTACCTTTAATGTATGGTAGGCATTTGCTTCTCAGGTTTGCACCTGTGTATCCATCCCACTATGCTTAGTATAAGAGCTTTTGCCCTTTTTACACTGCCAAAAATGTTAAGAATTAAGAAAGACTCACGGCGGTTAAAACCGCCCGCGTCGCTTTCATCGAGCGGTCTAAAGACTCTGAGTTTTTCGCTTCCCGACTGTTTTTTATAAAAAAAAAGGTACGTAGTTGCGCTTCAGCGCTCTTTATAAATATCAGGAAAGAGCGCTGAAGTGCAACTACGTACCTTAAAATTAACCCCCCATAAGAGTAACTGTTGCGTTCAGAAGTGTTGGGAATGATATTACGTGCGATCGCAATATTTCGGTGCTTGGTGCGTCGCTAGCTAATGACAAGTAAGAGTAAGAGGGCGGGCACGGGGGCACCGCCCCTACCAATGCCCAATGCCCCATGCCCAATGCCCCATGCCCCATGCCCAATGACTAATTCGCAGCGGGCGGTTTCGGTTCTTGAACTTTTGGAACAGAATGCTGTTTCTTAAATCTAATGATACCATAAGTGGCAGCTCCAATTACTAGGAAATAAGGAGTGTAAGCCAAAAGCCAAATTCCCAATGCAAGCAAACCTAAAGTTAATTCGCTCACAGAATGAGTCGCTTGTCCCCAAGTTTCCTGCACCCGCAAGCCGAGAGAAGGTTCCGGTTCTTGCTGGGCCGAGACTGCTGCTTCTAGAGTTAAACTAATAGTCGAATAGGCTACTTGATTCCGCAAACTTTTTAACTGAGCGTCGATGCGCTCGATCGACTCCCGAATCGTACTCAACTGCTGAGAAGCTTTGAGAACGTCGCCAACAGAGCCGGAGCGCTCCATAATTTTTAACACAACTTCCTCGGATTTGCGAAGGTTACGCAGCCTAGCCTCGCTGTCAACTAATTGCTCGCTAACATCCTCAGCCGTAAGCCCTCGGTTTTCGACACTTCCGAGTTTTGCTAAAGCATCTAAAGTAGTTTCTAACTTTTCTTGAGGTACCCGAATCTGCACGGTTGCAGTTTGGCGCACGCTAGAATCCGGCGGCTTTTGGTTTTGGAAACCCAAAATATCGCCTCGCTGTTTTTTCACAATCTCGGTAACAGATTTAGTGCTGCTGTCAATAGATTTGACAACTACACTGAGTTCGGCTTTTTTAATCAGTTGGGGAGCAGTTGCTGGAGTTTCTGCGGCTGGTTTTTTTGCGGTGTCAGCAGCAACTTTTGACGCTGCGCCTCCGGGTGTGCTTACAGGTGCGGGTGCGGATTGGGGAGCAGATGCGGCAATTTGCTTTTCAGCGCTGCGGGATGAGGTAAAGCCGTTTGCAGAGCCTGTGGGGGAAGTTGCACAGCTTGGTAAAGCAATGGCTGAGGATAAAGTTAAGAATGCTACAACTGCAAAGCGAGTTGTGCTTTTGTTGGCTGGGTTTGGCTGCTGTGGCGGGAAATTGGTTTTGAGGTAAGTTTTCATTGGGGATTTTTCCTGTAAAAAGGTTTGGGTATTGAATTTTATGCTGGTTTTAATTTAAGCTCGGATAGATAGGGTTAGTTTAGCCGATACCAAAATGGAAACGGTAGAGGTTGAAGAGTTGTTGGTTTTTAACCGCAGATGAACGCAGATAGACGCAGATTTAATACGAGTCTGATAACGGTTCGGGGTTCGGACTTTCACCCGAAATTCAGCAACTTGGTTTCTGATACGGTTTGGGGGGTATCTCAGTTTTGTATTTATAGTGCGAGCACCTCAAGAGCTCGCGTATTGTACAATACGCGAGCGGGGACAGCACTCAAAGAAAAAATGCTTTTTACAAAAATGAGATGCTCCCTACGGTTTGAAACTGTCGATCGCGAACAATATTTTGCTAATCTAAAATCTCAAATCTAAAATCGCATGACTGATGAATTTGATACTGATTTTAGTCGATCGACTGCCGAGATCGATCGCCCGAACAGCACTTTCTCCGAGTTAGAGCCCGCCGCGCTTTTGGCTGCCGCTTGCGGTAAAATTCGCGACAGCTTGCGTGCGGGCCAGCACGAGATGGCGGATTGGGCGGGCGGCCCCCTTGCGGTTTCGGCGGTTCCAGGGGCCGGGAAGTCTACAGGAATGGCTGCTGCGTCGGCAATTGCGATCGCCCGCAATCGACTTAACAACCGCCGTCAGTTAATTGTAGTGACGTTTACGCGATCGGCTGCTGCTAATATTAAAGCTAAAATTCGGGAAAGATTGGCACAATTGTCTTTATCCCAAGGCGGTTTTGCGGTGCACACTTTACACGGTTTAGCTTTAAATATTGCGATGCGCCATCCGGATTTGTCGGGTTTAAATCTCGATAATTCGACATTAGTCACTCCAACTCAAAGTCACCGCTTAATTCGGACTTGTGTAGAACTTTGGATCGCCGAAAATCCCCGCCGATATCAAGTTTTGTTGGAAGGACAGCAATTTGATGGAGAAGAAACAGAGAGATTGCGGCGCCAATCGGTTTTACGCACAGAGATTTTGCCGCAGTTAGCTAAAACTGTGATTCACGAGGCAAAATCTTCCGGTTTATCCCCCGAAGAGTTATTAAAAATGGGCGATATTGATTCTGGCGACGGTTATGAAATTTTAGCGGTAGCCGGCGGTTTATATCAAAAATATCAGGCTTTGTTGAGAAGCCGGGAATTCATCGATTACGACGAGATGATTTTAGCAGCTTTGCGGGTGTTGGAAAATCCCGGAGCGAAGGCGATCGAGCAAAAGCAAGTATTTGCGGTGTTTGAGGATGAAGCACAGGATTCTACACCTTTACAGACTAGGCTTTTGAAAACATTGGCGATCGATCCCGACCGTCCTAATTCACCTCCTAATTTTATCAGAGTTGGCGATCCAAATCAAGCGATAAATTCAACTTTCACTCCCGCCGATCCGATTTATTTTAACCAATTTTGTGACGAATGCGAAGTTGAAAATAAGTTAGCAACAATGGACGGTGCAGGCCGCAGTAGCCAGATCGTTATTGATGCAGCTAACTTTATGTTGCAATGGGTAAACCGCTCAGAATTAGCGGGAACCGAACAGCCTTTTCGCGACCAAACTATTAAGACAGTTCCCAGCGATGACCCGCAGCAAAATGCCAATCCTGCCCCCATAGGTCGAGGCTTAGAATTGCATACTCCCCGCGACATTTACCATACAGTTGAGTTAATTGGCAAGCGGGTAATTGAGTTAGTCGAAGAATTTTTACCTGCGGATTTTGTCTGGACAAGTCACGAGCAAAATATTCAATCTAGCAGTGAATCGAGGGATGAAGAAAATCGCCCTAAATTGCCGTTAGAAAATCTAAAATCAATGGCTGTTTTGGTGCGGGAAAACAAACAAGGCAAGTTTATCAAAGAAGTCCTAGAAAATCCGCAAAAACACGGATTGAGCTGCGATTTACGCAAATACGGGATTAAAATTGAGGATGTCGGGGAACGAGACAGACATTCTCAAGTACCTTGGGAAATATTAACATTGCTGCAATTTCTCGATCGCCCGCACTCACCAGACTACCTGAAAGCAGCCTTAAAGATTTTGAGCGATCGACAACTCATCCCCAAACAAGACTACAATGCGTTTGCCACCAGCCCCGAACAATTCCTCTACCCAGGCCCCCTAGACCCCCAGCAGTCAGATCCAGTCCGCAAATGCCGTTATTTTTGCTGCGGTTTACTGCAAGCACGCCTAGAACTCCCGCCCTACCAAATCATCTCATTCTTAGCCTTAGCCCTGCAATACGACCAAACAGAATTAGCCACCGCCGACAAATTAGCCGAAAGAGTAGCAATCCAAACAGCCGGCAACAATTCAATGCGCAACATTTTGGACGTACTCAGCGAAATTGTTAGTTCAGAAAGATTTGAGCCTGTAGATGCAGATGACAAAATAGAAGAACGCTACACCAGCAAAGGTCAACTCACAATTATTACCATGCACAAAGCCAAAGGATTAGATTGGGATTGTGTATTTTTACCATTTCTGCACGACCAAACAATCCCCGGAAGCTTGCGAGTTTTGCCACAAACCAGATTTTTAGGAGATTTCACTTTAGCAGAGGTAGCGAGAGCGCAAATTCGAGCCAGTTTGCACGAAAAACATCCTTTACCAAATCTCGGCGAAGCGTGGGAACAAGCAGGTTATTTGAAAACAGCAGAAGAGTTTCGATTGCTATATGTAGCCATGACGCGGGCCAAAAGTTTGCTGTGGATGGCAGCGGCGAAGAAAGGGCCTTTTACTTGGAACAAACCCGAGAATTTGCAAGAGCAAAAACCTTGTCCGATAATGCCTGTTCTAAAACAGCAATTTCCGGGAAATGTGATGTTGTTGTAAAATATAGGATTAGTTAGAAATAAAGATTTCTTTAACGAACCGCGAACTCCGCAAACTTGGAGAACAAAAGCTCGCTAAAAAAAATATCCTTGGCCGGGTTTATTGAGTCCGAGATTTGGTATAATGCCAACAATCTCTCTCAAAAAATTCTCTTTTCTTCCTCTGCGTTCTCTGCGCCCTCTGCGGTTAAAAAAAAATCTCATTTGCAAATCAAATAAAATTGCACTAAAACTCCCTATGACAAACCCAGAAATTCGCACAGCTAACGTCACAATTCCCAACGGAGATTTGCAAATCGCGGCTTACCTAGCCCAACCCGCCACAACAGGTCAATTTCCCGCTGTTATAGTGATTCAAGAAATCTTTGGCGTCAACGCACACATCCGCGAAGTTACAGAAAGAATAGCAAAGGAAGGATATGTGGCGATCGCCCCAGCCATTTATCAGCGTCAAGCCCCCGGCTTTGAAACCGGCTACACGCCCGAAGATATCAAAATCGGCAGACAATACAAAGAACAAACTACCGCATCCCAACTGCTGAGCGACATCCAAGCTGCGATCGACTATCTCAAAACTTTACCATCAGTCCAACAGCAAGGTTTTGGGTGCATCGGTTTTTGCTTTGGCGGACACGTCGCCTACCTCGCCGCTACTCTGCCCGGAATCAAGGCTACAGCGTCGTTCTACGGCGCTGGTATCGCCACTCTCACCCCCGGTGGTGGAGCCCCGACGATCGATCGTACAGCCGACATTAAAGGCACTCTCTACGCCTTTTACGGCACTCAAGACGCCAGCATTCCCAAAGAACAAGTTGACCAAATTGCAGCAGAATTGCAAAAACACCATATTTCTCACCGGATTTTCCGCTACAATGCCGATCATGGCTTCTTCTGCGACCACCGTGGCAGTTACGACGCTACCGCAGCAGCCGAGTCGTGGGAGGAGGTGAAGGAGCTATTTCGACAGGAACTTCAACCAGCGTAGAGAGTTGGAGATAGTGTTTGTAGGGGCGGTGCCCCCGTGCCCGCCCCCGATGGGAAGAGGGGAAGAGGGGGAGAGTGGAAGAACATCTTCCTTCTTCCTTCAACATACGACAACTGACAACTAACGACCAAGAGGGCGGGCACGGGGGCACCGCCCCTACCAACCGACAACTGACAACTAACAACTGACATGAATTCCAAATCTACAGGTTCTCAAAGCGCAAAACCATCCTTTTCAATGGATGATTTTGCTAAAGCCCTCGAACAGCACAATTACGAGTTCCAAAAGGGACAAACAGTGCGCGGCAAAGTGTTCGAGTATGACTCAAATGGCGCGTATGTTGATATCGGTGGCAAGTCTTCGGCTTTTTTGCCGATCGAAGAGGCTGCTTTGAGAACGGTAACGGATTTGTCGGAAGTCGTTCCGCTAGACGAGGAACGGGAATTTTTAATTATCCGCGAACAAGATGCAGACGGTCAAGTTACTCTGTCTCTCAAACAATTACAAATTCAGCAAGCTTGGGAAGATTTAGTTGCATTGCAGGAAACTGGTAAAGTTCTTCAGGTGCGGGTTTCTGGGGCGAATAAGGGCGGCGTGACGGTGGATGTTGAGGGAATGCGCGGTTTTATTCCCCGATCGCACTTAGCCCAACGCGATAACATAGAATCGCTAATTGGTCAATCTTTGACCGTGAATTTCTTGGAAGTCGATCGCGAACGAGAAAAACTCGTACTTTCCCAGCGGATGGCCACTCAATCTTCTGCCTTAAATCAGTTGCAAATCGGTCAATTAGTGGAAGGAACAGTCAGCAGCATCAAGCCTTTTGGCGTGTTTGTGGATTTGGAAGGAGTTAGCGGTTTGCTGCACATCAAGCAAGTCAGCCAAAAATATATTGAGAACCTCGGACAAGTTTTTGCCCCTGGCCAACCCCTGAAAGCCGTGGTAGTTGATCTCGATCAAAGTCGCGGCCGAATTTCGCTTTCTACTCGGGTACTCGAAAATTATCCAGGGGAAATGGTGGATAAAATGGCGGATGTCATGGATACCGCAGAAGAGCGATCGGAACGTGCTAGAAAAACTGTTTCTTAGGTCTTAACAATTGTAAATGTCTAAGGTATGTAGTTGCGCTTCAGCGCTCTTGGTATATTAAATTGAGCGAGAGCGATCGAGTGCAACTACGTATCTTTCGGAGGGCTAAAGCCCAACAACGTACCTTTCCGGAGGGCTAAAGCCCAACAACGTACCTTTCCGGAGGGCTAAAGCCCAACAACGTGCCTATTGGGAGCGCTTTCATCGCAACTTCCATTAAACAGTTTTAGCAGCAGTCGAACTTGTTTCAGTCTCAGCCTGTGCTTGCACCGTCCAAGCATTTTCCATATCTAGCGCTTGTTTTGCCTGATAAACTGGTAAGTCAAACCAGAAAGTAGTACCCACATTAACTTCACTAACTAAATTAATTTTAGTGTGGTGCTTGTCAATAATATTTCTGACAATAGAAAGACCTAATCCCGTGCCTTCTAGAGTGTGGACTCGGTTTTCTACTCTGAAAAAGCGATCGAAAATTGCCTGCTGATCTTCGGGATCTATGCCAATCCCGGTATCAGAAATTTCGATCCGCACCACCGGAAAATGGCTGGTATTTGGTGGTAATTTGTGGGTTCCGGAGGCGTCGTCTTCGCGTGGATGAGCATCCGACTCTAGGAAATAGGCTCGAATTGCCACCTTACCACCGGACTCGGTAAATTTTAAGGCATTTCCTACTAAATTTGCAAATACTTGGAGCAGCAAATCGTAATGACCTAAAGCTGGCGGCAAACAGGGGTCAACTTCTTGTTCTAATTCGATGCCTTTATCCTTGGCATTTAACTGATAAGTCCGCAGGGTTTGTTCGACAGCTTGGGGGAGGTCAACAGCGTCCAATTGATAAATTCGGCAGGATTCTAGGCGCGATAAGTCTAACACGTCGTTGACTAAACGAGTGAGGCGATCGGTTTCTCGATTGGCAATTTCCAGAAATTCCCGGCGTTCGCTTTCTAGAAGGTCTTCTCCGTACTCGTGGAGAGTTTCGATAAAAGATTTGATATTAAATAAAGGGGTTCTCAATTCGTGAGAAACATTGCTGATAAAATTGCTTTTAGCCTCATTTAGTTCGACTTCGCGAGTGATGTCCTGCACTGTCATGGCAATGCCTTTGAGACTGTCTCGGTACTGTCCGGAACCTTGATGCTTCGAGGTTTGCTCGTAGAATGTACACTCGATCGCGTTCGGGCGTTTTGACTCGGTACAGGTATTTTCCTCGTCGCGCACGCAGCTTTTGCACAGCGGTTCGGTGCCCGGGGCTTTGTGGAGAATTACGGTGGTTAGCAGAATCCGAATTGTGCGGTTGACTGGTTCGCTCAGAGTAATCCGAAATTCGCCGCCTTCGCGATCGCCCGCAGCAATTTCGTACAGGGGTCTTGCTAACTCGCGCTGCACTTCCGCAGGTAAAATATTGACGACGTTAATGCCGATCGCATTTTTACCTTCCCATCCAAAAATCCGCGTCCCCGTCGGGTTGACTAAAATCACCTGCAAATTCGCATCCAGCAACAGCGCCCCATCAGCAATAGTTGAAACCAAAGTTTCTAGTTTCGCTTTTTCCGCTGTCAACTCTTCAATATTTTGTTCTTCATAACTTTCTAATTTCTCGGCCATCTCGTTAAAACTGCCGATCAACTCGCCCAATTCTCCCCCCAAAGGCAGGTCAACTCGCTGCTTAAAATTCCCGCCCGCGATATTTTTGACCCCAAATACTAATTGTTTGATCGGGTGAGTAATTGTCAGCGCATTAAATACAGCGCCCAAAATCACCATTACCCAAATCGTGACAAATACTGCTAAAGTGACATCCCTGGTCAGATTTGAAGATATAACTGCTGCGGGATTGGGGTTAATGCCGATCGCCAAAACGCCTAAATATTTGTCCTCGTGAATTAGCGGCACAAATACGTCAGTAACTTCTCCGTCTGGCGTCAAGTGCTGCCGCACCAAAGGCAAAGAAGTTAAATTTCTCGCCTCAATGTCGGCGATAAAATTATCTGGGAGTTTAATTTGGCGCCGCAGTGTCAGGGAAGTACGCACCTCAGATTCCGAGAAAGGTATCCCCAGAAAAATATCTCCTGCTTCGTCGCCGTACAGCATATAGCGGACGCTGGAGGTGCTGCTATAAAATTGGCGGGAAAAACGGGCCACTTCGGAGCGATCGTTTTTTGCAATCAACGGCGCCACATTTGCCGCCAATAGCAGACCGAGGTCGCGGCCGTAGCGAGTATCGTTAAGTCTGGCGTCTTGCTGAATAGTATTCACGGCCCAAAAAGTCAGGCCGCTCATAATTAACGAAACTACGAGGGTAGCACCGGCCATCAGGCGAGTCTGGAGGGTAAAATCCGACCACCAGCGGGCAATAATTTCTCCGATTTTGTTTAGTATGGCCAGCATTTGAGCAGTTCACCAGTTGAATATAAAAAGGAAGATTAATTCAGATTGCGATCGATCGATTTTTTTGCCGCGAGTTGTCCGCTACCGCCACCGCAGATGTGCCAAACTTTATTGTGGCACTTCTACCTTGAAATTGCTCTACTTTTCTGCGGCCAAAACCTTTATCCTCCGGGGTTTTAATTCTATTTTCTGTCTGGGGGAGTTCTAGTATCCCCAGCGTGTCCAGCTTTCGGATAGCAGCGGCCAGCAGGCCGCAATTCCTAATTTCGATCGACACTGGGCTCAACACTGGCCTCGACACTGGACTCGACACTGGGCTCGACACTGGGATCGATACTGGGATCGATACTGGACTCGATACTGGGCTCGACACTGGGCTCGACACTGGGCTCGACAGTTTGAGCCGCCAGCGCCCGAAAGCCAATATCCCGGCGGCAGTAAACCCCTTCAAATTGGATGCAATCAACTGCTGCATAAGCTTTAGAGATAGCTTGTTCCAAAGTTTCTGCAACCGCCGTGACGCCCAAAACGCGGCCGCCATCGCTCACCAACTGCTGGTGCTTCAACTGAGTGCCGGCGTGAAACACTTCTGCACCTTTGGCTTCAGCTTCCTCGATACCTGTAATAACTTTGCCTTTTTGATAATTTCCGGGATAGCCCCCAGAAGCTAAAACCACGCAAACAGAAGCCCCAGACTTCCAGCGAATGTTGGAATATTCACCCAGACGCTGCTGACAACAAGCAAACACCAAATCTTCTAGGGGAGTTTCCAAGAGGGACAAAACCGCTTGAGTTTCGGGATCTCCAAAACGACAGTTGAATTCTAAGACTTGAAGTTCTCTTTTCGGCGTAATCATTAAACCTGCGTAGAGGACGCCCCGGTAATCGATGTTGCGTTTTTGTAGCGCAGCGAGGGTAGGTTCAAGAATTTCTGCTTGAATCCTATCCATGAGTTTGGGCGAGACAATGGGCGCTGGGGCGTAGGCTCCCATACCGCCTGTATTGGCTCCCTTGTCGCCTTCGCCAATGGCTTTGTGGTCTTGAGCTGCCAGCAGCGGTTCTATTGTGATACCGTCGGTGAGGGCGAGAATCGAAACTTCTTCACCGGTTACATATTCTTCGACGACGACTCGGAGGTTGTCGGTGCCGAATTCGCCTCTAAAAATGGTGTTGATAGCGCTGTGAGCCATTTTGACGGTGGTGGCAACGGTGACTCCTTTGCCTGAGGCGAGTCCGTCTGCTTTGATGACTATGGGTACTCCTTGTTCCACAACATATGCTTTGGCTGCTTCTGCACCTGTAAATACGGCAGCTTTGGGTGTTGGGATTTGTGCTTCCAGCATCAATTCTTTGGCCCAAGATTTGCTGGATTCAATTTGGGCGCCGGCTTTGTTGGGGCCGAAAATCATCAGTTTTCGCTGTTGGAAGTAGTCAACGATGCCTAGCGATAGGGGCAATTCCGGGCCGACAATGACGAGTCCAATGTTGTTCACCATCACAAAGCGTTCGATGCCTTGGAAGTCGTCGATGTTGAGCGACAGATTTTGACAACCTTTTGTGGTAGCTGTCCCACCGTTGCCCGGAACGCAGAATACTTGTTTAATCCGCGTAGATTCTAGCAGTTTTTTTGCGATCGCGTGCTCGCGACCTCCGTTCCCCACAACCAAAACTTTCACAGTATCCTCACCTATAAATTTTGTTCCCTGAATGTCGCATTTTCAGTGTTTGCACCTGTCTATCTGCTTTTTGCAGTGCTGTCAATTATGCCATGCTTGGCGCTAAGGAATTGCTAGATGTGGCACTTTTCTGGACGAGTGGGGAGCGATCGCTATTTGCCAAAGCCTGGGATCGTGCAATCATTCAAGACTTTCGCCGTCGATTTTTTCTAGGTTCTGCCTCGATTAAATCGTGCAATTAGCCAAAAAAAATTGCTTTTAAATATTCAATATTTATCATACATTCGGCTACAAATAGCGATAAAATAAACAAGTTGATACCAGGAATTTTACTCACATGAAATCTAATCAAACCGCTGCGAGTTCGCCTGCCAAATTGAAGCGGGTGGGCGTTGTCGGCGGCGGCCAGCTAGCTTGGATGATGGGAGAAGCTGCTAGCGCGCTGGGTATTGAATTGGTAGTCCAAAGTCCTAATGGTGATGACCCGGCAGTTTCTGTTGCTGTGGGTGCTGTCTTGGGGGCTGTTGATGATGTTTTGGCTACGGCTTATTTGGCAGATGGCTGCGATGTTATTACTTTTGAAAATGAGTTTGTGGATTTGGATGGTTTGCGAACGCTAGAACAGCAAGGTGTGTTATTTCAGCCGAGTTTGTCGTCGCTTTCTCCTTTGTTGGATAAGTACGTGCAGCGCTGTTATTTACAAAGGTTGGGTTTGCCAACTCCCAGGTTTTGGGCGCCAGATAGTATGGCGGATTTGGATTTAGATTTGTTGCAGGAACCCCAGGGAAGGCAGATTGGAGCAGGGGCTGTGGGGCATGAACCTATGTGCGGGGAAGTTGCGATCGACAATTTAGCAATTTCTGTTTCCGACAGCACACAGATAGAACAAAACTCGGAATCTGGGCCGAGAGACTTTCCCTTTGTCGTCAAAGTTCGCCGCCACGGTTACGACGGCCAAGGTACTTTTATTGTTAAGGATCGCGAGAGTTTTGAGTCAATTAGCGCTACACTTAAAGGTCAGTCTTTGCTGGTAGAAGAGTTTGTGCCGTTCGATCGCGAGTTGGCTGCGATCGCAGCTCGATCGGCAACTGGTGAAATTGCGATTTACCCGATCGTCGAAACTCAACAGCAAAATCAGGTTTGTCGTGTAGTGATTGCCCCGGCTGATATTAGTTTAGAGGTGCAAACCGAAGCTTGTGCGATCGCCCGTACTCTCCTCAATAGCTTAGAAGCTGTCGGCGTATTCGGCATTGAATTATTTTTAACCGCCGACAATAAGCTGTTAGTCAATGAAATTGCCCCCCGCACCCACAACTCGGGACACTTTACAATCGATGCTTGCGAAACTTCACAATTTGAACAGCATTTGCGCGCAGTTTGTCAACTGCCTTTAGGTAATTGCGATCTGAAATGTGCAGGTGCTGTGATGGTAAATTTGCTGGGCTACGAGTCTGCGGAGTCGGATTATTTAGAGAAACGAAAACAACTGGCACAAATTAGCGGCGCTTTTGTACATTGGTATGGTAAGAAAGTATCGCGCCCGGGCAGAAAACTGGGTCACGTTACTGTCCTGTTCGACGGAGACTTGGGGGAAAATGAAGGAAAGTCGGCTAGTGCGATCGCTCAAACCATTGAATCTATCTGGTATGCAACTTAACTTGCTTCAAGCTTGCCAAAATTTGGTTAGTTGCTGTATATTGAATAAAGGTTCTACTGCGACGTTGGTGACTGCCAATAATGTTTTTTTGATCTATAACTCTTAACTCTCGGGAATCAAGATGTTTGGACAGCAGTAAACTGGGCTTGTACCCAGAAACTTTAAGTCCGAGCCAACGGTGCCCACCTGGTAAAATACCAGGTCAAAAGCTGAGGTAAGACGGCGTTGCGGTGAACCCTTAAAATATTGATAGAGATAGGCGCTAATATGGCTAGCCTATTTTTTTTAATTGGGAATTGGGAATAGGGAATAGGGCATCGGGCATTGGGCATTGGGAAGAAGGCCAAACAGGGCATTGGCCAAACAGGGCATCGGGAAGAAGGCCAAACAGGGCATCGGGAAGAAGGCCAAACAGGGCATCGGGCATAGATAATTGATTACTGATTCAGTAATAACAAATAAATACTGACTAACGCTCTTTTGTCACTTTCATGAGAGTAAATTCTCGAAGACACGACAGCAAAGGATCTCTTGCCAAATGCTCCCAAAGCCAGCAAGGTGTTAGAAAATCGTTCCACAAAGCCATGCCAGATTAGCATTATCAAATTATGGTCAGATTTTTCCTTTCTTAGAGTGATTAAAGAGCGCTAATGACTCATGACTAATGACTCATGACTAATGACTAATGACTCATGACTCATGACTAATAACAAATAACAAATAACAAATAACAAATAACAAATAACCAATAACCAATAACCAATAACTAATGACTAATGACTTCTTTTCAACCTTCACGTACCATCCAGACAAGCATCGACAAAATTGTCTCAACAGGAGGAAACGGATAGTCGCTGACATCAATAGTAACAACTTGCCCTTCGAGTTTCATAAATCTCCAAGCAGTGCCGCTAGTTACTGAACCGTAAATAATCGGAATTGAATTATTGTTAATTTCATTAAATCTTTGAGCCGCCACCATTTCAGCAATGCACTGTCCCAAACCGCTGTTGATGTTATCTCGCTTCGCTTCTACCAGCATAACAGCAGGTGCTTCTATCTCAAATTGTTCGGGAGAGCGACTGATTAAAAAGTCACAAACTCCGTTTAATCCCGCTGCGGTATCCACGGTGAAATCGGTGCCGGAAAATACGCTGATTTGGCGGTTTAGCAACCGTTTGACTTCCAAAAGTGCAGGAGCGATAATTATTTCTGATTTAGCTTTTTCGGTTCCTACGGCGATCGCCCAAGGCACTGTATCTGCCAACAAACCTGCTAAAATGGCACTGGGCGCGATCGGCTCAACTTCCGGCAAAAAGCGCCCGCTTTCAACGGAGGTCAATCCGAAGCTTTGCTTAACCTTTCGCAGGGTAAAATCGCTGTATACCATGAATTTTATTTCAGATTTAATCCAATGCTACGTTTATGATTAAGGCAAGCGTGTCACACTGAAATCAACTTGTAGGGTGCTCCAGAAAAAGTTATAGACGGATTATCGAGGGTTTGGGGATCTGACGAACCTTACTCTATTATTCTCCAATCTGTGATTCTAATGACGAAGGCTCAATTTTTCTCAGAGACAGAACCTCGATCGGTTCAGCTAATGTCTCTTCATAAGCTTTCAAGACCTGTTTCACATAGGGTTGTTGAAAGTGGGCATCGAGATCTGCTTGACTTTCCCAATTTTCGTAAAGCACAAAAACGGCTGAATCTTGGTCATCTACAAGCAAGTCAAAGGTAATACAACCCGCTTCTGACCGCGTTGGAGCCAGCAAGCTGAGTAGGTCTTGTTGCATTCGCTGCTCCATACCAGGCTTCGCCTTGATTCGAGCAATGATTGTGATTTGTTCAGTGAGCATTATTTCCCTCTACAAATATATTATGGTATCTTCAATGCCCTACAGTGAATTTACGCTCAAAAAGGCTAAACGCGATTTCGGATTAACAACCGTAGAAGCAGGGCGATTTCTGCCACCAACCGAACCCATCGCCCCTAGTGTATATTTGACTGAATCGCTAATTGAAGGATTGCCGCTTGCTACGGCTACTGGTTCAGAAAAAGCTCGCTCGGAACTGATTATTAGTCCTATTTTAGTCGAAGTCCGCAAGATTTTACAGCGGCAAGTGAGTCTATTTTCGGGAGAAGACTTTACTGTAGAGCCGGAGTTGGGATTGGGCGGTATCTGCGATTTTTTAATTAGTCGTTCTCCCGAACAAATATTAATTGAAGCACCTGCGATCGTAATTGTTGAAGCAAAAAAAGCAGATTTAAAAGTAGGATTGGGACAATGCGCTGCCGAGATGGTGGCGGCTCAAAAGTTTAATGAAATCAACAATATTGCGATCGGCACAATCTACGGAAGTGTCAGTAGTGGCACTGCTTGGAGATTTTTGAAGTTGGAGGCAAAAACTCTGACAATTGACCTCAACGACTATCCTGTGCCGCCTGTGGAACCTTTGCTGGGGATGTTGGTTTGGATGGTGCGGGATGGTTAGGGCGATCGGCTTTAAGTTAAATTTTAAATTAATTGCCGATCGCCCCTTGCCATTCACAGTTCGCTCTGCTATTCTCTAAAAAAGACCGATAAGTCGGTTAGCGCCATAAAAATGTCAAAAGCTCAAGAAACCAGAGAAAAAATTCTCAGGGAAGCCGCAGCACTGTTCAATCAGTACGGCTACTCAGGTTCTTCTATGTCTGACATCATGCGCGTTACAGGCTTGCAAAAAGGAGGAATTTACAACCATTTTAAAAGTAAAGACGAGTTAGCCCTGCAAGCTTTTGACTTTTCTGTCGAATGTACGCGCAAACAATTTCTCATAGTTTTGAAAGGAAAACACAATTCGGTCGATCGGCTAAAAGCTATCATATCTTTATTTAGCAATCTCACCGAAAATCCGCCAATTCCAGGCGGTTGTCCCCTGTTAAATACAGCAATTGAAAGCGATGATGCTCATCCAGCTTTGCGTCAGCGGGCGCAAATAGCAATGGACGGTTGGCGAGCTTTGATTTGCAACATTATTAACAAAGGAATTGCCAAAGGCGAAGTTCGAGAAAATGTCGAAGCCGATGCAGTCGCAACTATTGTGACTTGCACGCTGGAAGGGGCAGTGATGATGAGCAAACTTTACGGAGATGCAATTCATATCAAGAGAGCCATTGAGCATTTGCACGGATATCTCGACAGTCAACTTTAGAGCCGGATATTTTTTTTAGACAAAACAGACCGTTCGGTCTTAAAAGTGCGATCGGCTAGTTCTACTCGTTACTAGGATCTGCCTAGTAACGCAGATCCGGGGGCTCTGCCTCCAATTTTTCTACTCCAAGCGAACCCGTTTTTCAATCATTAAAAATAGACTAAGAGTACCCAAAATGCAAGTATCTAGCGAACAAAAAAGACCTTTGGAAATAGAATTAAGCTTTCCCGTACAAACTTACGATATCGACTTTGCGGGAATCGTCAGCAATATTGTTTACATCCGCTGGTTAGAAGACTTGCGAATCGCACTTGGTGCTGCTTATTTCCCCATCCAAAAAATGCTGCAAAACGGCGTAGCTCCGATGCTGATGAAAACAGCAATTGAATACAAGCAGCCGATTAATATTTTCGATAAACCAACTGGTAAAATGTGGATTAGTAAAATGAAATCGCTTAAGTTAATAATGGAAGCTGAAATAATTGTAGCTGGTAAAGTCGCTGCGATTGCCCAACAATCTGGTTGTTTTATTGAACTGTCAACTCGCAAACCAGTGCCGATTCCATCTGAGTTTTCTCAAGCATATTTTGCACAGCAATAAATCGATAAATCTTTAGCCAAAATACTGTTTGTATTAAGCACTTCAGTCCTTTAATTTTCCGGACTAGAAATAATGCGAACGTCCAAAAACTGCAAACATTCACAAATCTCAATTACTTTATGAATCATTCAACAGTTTCCAATACCGAAGTTGTCCGCCTTATCACCATCCCCATCAGCCACTACTGCGAAAAAGTTCGCTGGGCGCTAGACTTGCTAAAAATTCCCTACGTTGAAGAACAACACGTACCTGCTTTTCACCGCTCTGTTACCCGCAAATACGGAGGTAGCAGCGTTCCCATATTAGTTGCTAAATCTAGTATTTTTACCGATTCAACCGATATTTTGCATTACCTCAATACAATAAGTTTATCAGGTTTTTGCTTGTATCCAGAACAAGCTGAATTGCTTCGAGAAGTCGAAGAATTGGAAGAGTTGTTTGATACGAGATTGGGGGTAGATATTCGCAATTGGGGATATTATTATCGATTGGATAATCGCCAAACAATGCGAAAAGCTTGGTGCAAGGGGACGCCCCTGTTTGAGCGAGTGGGATTTGAAATAGCCTTTCCGTTTATTAGCGCCAAAGTGCGGCAACTCTACAGCATTACAGCAGAGTCAGCAGCTTTTTCGCTGCAAGGGATTCGGGAAGTTTTCGAGATAGTTAATCAAAGATTAGCAGACGATCGCCCTTATTTAGCTGGCGATCGATTATCGGCAGCAGACTTGACTTTTGCAGCATTAGCTGCTCCAGTGTTGCAGCCTCGCGAACATCCGGTTTTGGTGGCTAAAATTGAGGAATTGCCGATCGATATGGCAGCGGTAATTAAAGAATTGCAGGCTACTGTTGCCGGAAATCACGCACTCCGCTTGTACCGAGAGCAGCGCCAAGTTTACTAATGATACGACTTGTACCACAGGATTTTTAGCCTGGATCGGCAACGAATATTCACGATTTTGCCTGCTGTCTTGCTGTCTTTGCTGCTGCGATTAATTTGTTGTACAAAAACGGATCTGTAGACTGTAGCGGTTGAAGCATCGCATCAAATTTGGCTTCTTCTGCCTCCATATAAGCATCGATTTCAGTACGATTGGCTCAGATGCACCTTCCTACTGCCGTGATGCTGCTTGTTTTATGATGAATCGCATAAAGCGATCCATCATAGCGTCACTCGCAAACTTGCGAAATGTAACCAAAAACTTAGCTCCATTTCCTGCTGCATATCGTGCTTTCGGTTTCTCTGCTTTGAGGGCTTTTGATATTGTATTTGCGATCGCTTCGGGTTCAGAAGCAACCTTCTCATCATTGCTGAGCGCTAATAATTTTGCTCCAGTTTGAGCCGCCTTTGCATAGACAGTATGACCGGACATCCGCATCAATTTTTCGATCGCAATCGAACCCCATTCCGTTCTAATTGGTCCCGGTTCAACAATGATTACGTCAATCCCAAAAGGTTCAAGTTCAAGTCTAAGACAATCACTGAGTCCTTCCACAGCAAACTTGCTGGCGTGATACCAACTTCCAAGCGGTTCGTAGATTTTGCCGCCCACAGATGTAATATTGACAATTTTTCCAAACGACTGTTCGCGCATCTGTGGGATCGCTAACTGTGTCAGCCTTCCCAGTCCAAAAACATTGATTTCAAATTGATGTCTTGCCTCTTGCATCGGAATATCTTCTAGAGCACCGTAAGAACCGTATCCAGCATTGTTGATTAAGATGTCGAGTCTGCCGCATTCACGAATGATGCGATCGACTCCCGATTTCATCAATTCGTCTTGGGTGACATCCAATTCAATAATTTTTGCACCTCTGGCTTCTAGGTGTTTCAATTTATCGATGCTTCGTGCAGATGCGTATACGCAGTAGCCATCCTCAAGTAGTTTCTCAGTCGTCGCCTTACCGATTCCACTTGAAGCACCTGTAATTAGAACTGTTTTCATCATTTTCACGCTCTCTATGTCGAGATCGTAACCGATCGCCCATCCACACAGCCAAGATTAGCCGATCGCCCATCCCGATCGATCGTCGCAAATCTCGCTTGCAGAAAGTACCACAAACGTGATACAGTTGAAGCTTGTGTCCAAATAACACCAGTCCATGCCAAAACTCAAAACTCGCAAAGCAGCCGCAAAGCGCTTTAGAGCGACCGGCAGCGGAAAAATTGTGCGCCGCAAAGCTTACAAAAGCCACTTGCTTTCACACAAAAGTTCAGCTCGCAAAAGCCGTCTCTCTAAGCTGGTCGTCATCGATGAGACCAATGATGGTAACGTGCGGTTAATGCTTCCATACTTGTAAAGTTTAACGGAAATTAAAGATGACACGGGTAAAACGCGGTAATGTCGCCAGAGCGCGCCGCAAAAAAATTCTCAAATTAGCCAAGGGTTTCCGAGGCGCACAGTCCAAACAGTTCCGCACAGCTAACCAACGGGTGATGCAAGCCCTGCGTAACGGTTATCGCGATCGCAAAAAACGGAAACGCGATTTCCGCCGCCTGTGGATTGCTCGGATCAATGCTGCATCGCGCCAACACGGCACGAGTTACAGCAGACTGATCGGCAACATGAAGAAAGCCAATATCGAAATCAACCGCAAAATGCTGGCACAAATGGCAATCATTGACCCCGCAACATTCGGTAAAGTCGTGGAAATGGCAAATCGAGCCGGATCGTGAAAGCTTGAATAGTTTTCCGATAGAAGAAAGCAGAAGTAGGAAAGATTTAGCTATCTGCCAGAGAAGGAAAACTCCTGATAAATCTAGGAGGTTGAGACTCATTTTCCTTCTTTGTTCTTACTTCTGGGTTCTTGATTTTTGAGAAATTGCGATCGGGCTAGTCGATCGCCATTTTCGTCTTTTTATCAGAAGAATGGGTTTAAAACCCCGTCTTTTAAGACGGCTTTGTATTTAATCTTTTTCTATGTTACCATAGTATTAGTAGTTTGGTAAGCAAAATGCTAAAAGCCTTCAAGTACAGAATATATCCGACCAGTGAGCAATCCATTTTGCTTGCGAAGTCGTTTGGCTGTGCAAGATGGTTTTACAACTACACGCTCAATCTAACGTCTGAAACCTATAAGCAAACAGGGAAAGGATTAAGTAGAAATGAAATAATCAATCTTCTACCTTCTCTTAAGAAAGAGTACGAATGGCTGACAGAAGCACCATCACAAGCCCTGCAGCAAGCAGCCTTAAATCTTTCTAGTGCTTTCCTTAACTTTTTTGAAGGTAGGGCTAAATATCCTAACTTTAAGAAAAAGCGGAATAGACAATCTATTAGATTTCCTCAAGGATGTAAATTAAAAGACGATATATTGAGATTGCCTAAAATTGGTGATGTTCATTGTAAAGTCTCAAGGCAACCAGAAGGGACTCTAAAATCTGTCACGGTTTCAGTTAATCCATCGGGGGAATATTTGGCAGCCTGCCTCTATGATGATGGTAAAAATTTACCTGAAAAATCATCAGAAGGAAAGGCGATTGGGATAGACGTTGGTTTAACCCATTACGCTATTACATCCGATGGAACCAAGCATGGGAATCCTAAATATTATCGAAAATATGAAAAGAAGTTAGCTAGGAGACAAAAGCAACTAAGCCATAAGCTTAAAGGTTCTAATAACCGTCATAAAGCTAGGATTAAAGTTGCCAAGGTTCACGCTAAGATTGTCCGATGTCGCGAAGATTTTATACACAAACTAAGTCGTAAATTAGTTGACGAAAATCAAGTCATAGTTGTAGAGAATCTAGCAGTTAGAAACATGGTGAAAAACCACAAACTAGCTAAATCAATTAGTGATGCTGGTTGGGGAGAATTTTGTACCATGATGAAATACAAGTCGGAATGGGAAGGAAAAACCTACATCGAAGTAGATAGGTTCTATCCCAGTTCTAAGACTTGTAATAACTGTTTAAATCGCGTGGATAGCTTGAGTTTGGATATTCGTAGTTGGCAATGTCCTAAATGTGGAGAAAACCATGAGAGAGATATTAATGCTGCTAAGAATATTCTCTATGAAGGTTTACGAATTTTGGCGGTAGGGCATACCGTTACTGCTTCAGGAGGGAGAGTAAGACCGAGTAAAGGCACTGCTTTTACAAGGCATCTCCCTGTGAATGAAGAATCCTAGCCGTTTACGGCGGGGAGTGTCAAATAGTTGCCAAGGCAAATCTCACAGATTGCTAACAGATTAAAATAAATAAAACCTTCCACAAACCAACTAACATAAAAAAACATGGATAGTAATTTGCTGATTGTTTACCTGTCAGTTTTGTTGGCTATACTCGGCGGCAGTGCCTGGTTTATTGTGCGCCAGATTTTCAAAACTCGGAAGCTGGAAATGTCTTTGGAACGCTTAGAGAATAAGCTGACCATAGAAAAAGGAACAGCACAGGAATACTACGAGTTAGGCAGTATCTATGTAGATAAGAAACTTTACTCCCAGGCGATCGTACTATTTCAAAAAGCTCTGAAAAGCCAAGAATTAGCAGGCGAAGAAGATCTAGCATTTCTTTACAACGCCCTAGGTTTTGCCCACTTCGGCCAAGAACAGTACGACATCGCGATCCGTCAGTACAAAGAAGCCCTGAAGTTGCAGCCCGACTACGTTACATCTCTCAACAATCTCGGTCACGCCTATGAGCGCAAGAAATTAACCGCTCAAGCCTTGGAAATGTACGAACAAGCTCTTACCTGCGATCCAGACAATGCCACTGCTAAAAAGCGAGTAGAGTCCCTCAGGAAGCGTTTGGTAATCTATAATTGAGGGCCGGTGTTACGAGCAATACAGATCCCGCAAACCTGGTTTCATTCAGAAACCGGGTTTTTTCTTCCCATAATCAAAGAGACTCGACTATCGAACACCTTAATGCGTTAGTTTTTAAGAACAGGAATTCACCTAATGCGAGCGATCGCAGGCGATCCCAACAGTTTAAACTACTGTCAAGATCGAAGCAGTGCCTGCAACATCGGTCAGTCCTAAACAATTGAAGGAGGAGAACGTAGTGACATCAATTCTCGTTGTCGAAGATTCGTGGTTGACTCGCAGGGTAATCTGCAAAATCCTGCGAGCAGAAGGATACGAGACTTGGGAAGCATCGAGCGGCCCGGAAGCTCTGGAACTGCTGACCGCTAAGACCCCAAACTGTATGCTCTTAGATTTGCTGATGCCAGAAATGGAAGGTCGCGAAGTCCTGCAAGCCATGCGCGATCGAGGATATAACATTCCAGTCATCGTCATTACCGCAGATATTCAATCAACCACCAAATCCGAATGCATGGAACTCGGAGCCCTGGCAGTAATTCACAAAATGCCCAACTCAGACGAACTGATCGGGTGGATCAAAAAAGCTCTCAGTGCCAGCGAGGAGAGCGCCCCATGAAATTAAGCGCTCGACAGCTCGATGCTTTGCAGGAACTCGTCAACATCGGGATCGGTCAAGCAGCAGGGATTTTGAACGACATGATCGAATCTCCCATTCGCTTGCAAATCCCCTACCTCCAAATTCTGTCTCCAGCCGACGTGCAAACAGAATTAGAGCAGCACCTCAACGGCGAACAAATCGCCGCCGTCCAGCTCAAATTTACTGGTTCCTTTGGAGGCATTGCCCAGCTAGTCTTTCCCACCAACAGTGCGGCCACGCTCGTGACCATGCTGACTGGGGAAGAAGCTGGAACTCACGACCTGGATTCGGTCAAAATTGGTACGCTGAGTGAAGTAGGAAATATTGTAATCAACGGGGTCATGGGTGCAATCAGCAACGTACTTCAGCAGCGCCTGAACTACTCAATTCCCAATTACACGGAAGGGACGATCGCTACTTTGCTCACATCTGGCGGTTTGGCTGCTGATACAGTGGTTTTATTGGCCCAAACCCGTTTCATTATTGAAAGGCTTCACATTGAAGGAGATATCATCCTCATTTTCAATGTCAGTTCCTTTGACGCCTTGTTGGCTGCGATCAATCAACTTGCCGGGGGTCTATGATCGAGGAGAGCAAAACTATTGAGGAAAAGTTTGGAGTTCTCGACAGTGTACCAGTCGGCGCCTGCCTGCTGCGAGATGATTTTGTGGTGCTGTTTTGGAATGCCTGTCTGGAAGACTGGACGAAAATTGGGCGCGAGCAAATGTTGGGAACCAAGATCACAACTCATTTTCCTCACCTGAGCCAGCTCAAGTACGCAAATCGCTTCCAGCAAATCTTTGCAGGAGGCCCGCCAACAATTTTTTCTTCTCAAATTCACAAGCACCTGATTCCGGCAACTTGGCAAGAGGGCCAGCAGCGCATCCAGCAAACTACTGTGACGGCTGTCCCTGCACTTTCACCGGGCGTTGCAGAACTGAATATTCCCAACTTGATTCGATCGACTGTGGAGTTGGAACCAGATAGTATGGTGCGACAAGGAGATTCTGTTGGTGTCGCATTGCCGTCAAACTTTCGGGATTCAATTTCGCCTTACGGCTTTATCCCACCAAACTGCCAATCGTTTTACGCCCTGTTGGTAATACAAGACGTAACCGACCTCACCCACCGCATCCAAGCTTACCGCACGATGCGAGATCAAGCTTTGGAAGAAGTGGAAGTGCGCCAGCGGGTGGAAGCAGAATTGCGCGAGAGCCAGCATTTCATCCAGCAGATTGCCGATGCGGCGCCTTACTTACTCTACATTTACGACTTGACAGAACAGCGCAACGTCTATGTCAACGGTCAAGCTTCTAAGCTGCTAGGCTACACTCCCCAAGAAATTTTACAGATGCAAACAGCTTTGTATTCCAGTTTGGTGTACCCAGAAGATTTGCCCAGGCTATCCGCCCACCTGCAAAAATTTCCCTCAGTCGCAGACGGGCATATTTTGGAGTTGGACTATCGGCTCCAACACCGATCGGGCGAATGGCGCCACTTTCGCTGCCGCGATCAAGTGTTCGCCCGCACAGCAGAGGGGAAGCCCAAACAAATTTTCGGCACTGCTCAAGATATTACCGAGTACAAGCAGGCAGAAGAGGCGCTGCGACAACAAAACGAACGGGAACTGCTGATGGCGACGATTACTCAGCACATCCGCCAGTCTCTAGATTTGGGCGAAGTGCTCAGCACGACAGTGACAGAAGTGCGCCAGTTCCTTCAGGCCGATCGAGTGATGATCGTCCGCTTTAACCCCTGCACGGGCAGTCACTGCGCCACACCCGCAACGGGAGCGGTGACAGTGGAATCTGTAGCACTCAACTGTCGGCCGATGCTGGGAGAAACCCTGGAAAATTTCTGTTTTGACGAGTTCTATCTTGAAGCCTACCAACATCGGGCGATCCGACCGATCGCGGATGTCTCCACCGCCGATTTGCCGCACGATCAAATTGACTTGCTCGCACAATTTGAAGTCAGAGCTTATTTGGTAGTACCGCTAGTGCAAGGGGAGGAATTGTGGGGACTGCTGATGGCTCACCAGTGCAGTCCCCGACAGTGGATGCAGTTGGAAGTCGAGTTATTGTCTTCTCTGGCGGCTCAGTTGGCGATCGCGATCAAACAAGCAGAACTCTACCAGCAGTTGCAAGCAGCCAACCTCAAGTTAGAGCGTTTAGCAACTTTAGACGAACTCACGCAGCTAGCAAACCGCCGTCGGTTCGATCAGTATTTAGACAGGGAGTGGCACCGACAAGCGCGGGAACAAACACCTCTGTCCCTAATTTTGTGCGATATTGATTCTTTTAAAACTTATAACGATACCTACGGACATCCAAAGGGAGACGAGTGTTTGCGGCAAGTCGCCCAGGCGATCGGCAAAGCAATTAACCGCCCTGCCGATTTAGTAGCTCGCTACGGAGGCGAAGAATTTGCCGTTATTTTGCCGAATACGGCCAGTGAAGGGGCCGAGCTGGTAGCCGAACACATACAGATCAAAATCGCAGCTTTACAGATTCCTCACGCTGGTTCTCAGGTGAGCAACTACGTCACTGTCAGTCTGGGGATAGCGACTATGGTTCCTATCTCTGAATCCGAAGCCTCTATGGTGATTGACGCAGCCGACGCAGCAGCGAGTACGGTTCCTGCATCTAAATCCCCAGCCTCGATATTGATTGACGCAGCCGACGCAGCGCTGTACCAAGCCAAAGATCTCGGGCGCGATCGCATCCAAGTTTACCAACCAGACCCTCCCACAGCCAAGACCAACGGCACAGCCCCTCCCGTGCGCCCAGTTGACTTTTCCCGACCCAATACTAATTTCCCCTCACCCACAAGCGCTTGACTTCTGCCAATATTTGTGACTTCGGCATAGACACTGACCCGAATCCGGCACTAATACCATTAAATATTTTAAATTAAATATTTTAGAATGACTTATGACTATCAGGCTTTAGAGCTTGCCTACAGTTACATTCTTTTTTTTAATCGCTATAACTTCGACACCGGAGACATTCTTATTCTAGCATTTTGGAACCAGCTTTGGTAAGAAAAAGTCTCAAATATAATCAGTTTTTTCCATTAGTCACAAGTTAAGCTAAAAACACTGTTGTCAATGAGTAATCTTACTCATTTTTTACCGAAATACCAATTAAAATATGACTCCATTTGTTCCCTTATTATTGCCGAAAAATTGTTCGGGACT